>JADGGV010000628.1 GCA_019689775.1 Gemmatimonadota bacterium | reverse complement strand
ACACCGGCCGGAGCCGCCGCGGGGCCCGGACCGCCCGCCGCGGAGCCGCCATTCGGCTCCGCGGCGCCCGGCTCCGCTGGGGCGGCGCCCGCCGCTCCGGCGCCCGGTTCTGTGGCGCCCGCCGCCACACCACCCGGCGCCGCCACCGGCCCGGCTGCCGTGCCGTGCGCTTCCGCCGGCGCCGCCCCCGCCGCTTCGAGCGTCGCGCGCGCGCACTCGGCGAACTGGTGGAACAGTTGGCGCGAGACCTCCTCGATCAGGCCGCGACCGAACTGCACGACCTTGCCGACGACGTCGACCTCGACGTCCACGCGCACCTCGGTGCGGCCGCCGGGTAGCTCGACGACCTCGCTCGCCATGGTCATCCGCGCCGAGCCGGCGCCGGCGGTCTCCTGCCCGGAGCCGGTGAGCCGGGCGCGCCGGCGCTCCGCGTCCACCTCGA
Organism: Gemmatimonadota bacterium; assembly: GCA_019689775.1. Taxonomy (GTDB): domain Bacteria; phylum Gemmatimonadota; class Gemmatimonadetes; order Longimicrobiales; family RSA9; genus JADGGV01. The sequence goes on along the minus strand of JADGGV010000628.1, from coordinate 1,803 downwards.
GGAAGCGAGCCGTCCCCCGGTACGCCGTGGTGACCGGCCCGACCTTCACCTTCATCCGGCCGAGGAAGCCGCCGTCGTCCGTCGTCTCGAGCAGCTCCGCGCCGGGAAGGCAGCGCACGACGCGCGCAGGATCCACGAGATAGGCCCAGACCTGATCGGGCGGCGCCGCAACCTCGAAGCGTTCCTGGATCCGGATCGCCATGACGACCTCCTGGCTGGACGCGACGGGGACCCGACGTCGGAAGCGGGCGAGAGCCGCCGGCGGCGGCCGACGGTCGTTGGCAGGCTTGCGATTTGGACGGTCGTCCGATAACATGCGGATCGGGTGCCCCCAGCGTCAATGATCGACCTCGCCTCACCACTACCGGCACCCCCGTAATCCGTCAGCACCGCGGCCCTGGCCGCGTCTTCCTCGACATCCCGCGACGTCGCGCATCGCCAGACCGCCGGTGACCCGGACCGCCCGGAGCGGTCCGTCTCGTCCGGGGGGGGCCCGACGGCGTCGCGGACGCGACGCCGGCCCGCTCCCGGCCTCCCCGAGAGGAGGTGCCGCGTCATGATCCCGCCCCGCTTCGACTACGTCGCCCCCGCGAGCCTCGACGAGGCGATCGCGATCCTGCACGCGGAGGGCGAGGAGGCCAAGGTCCTGTCCGGCGGCCAGAGCCTCCTGCCGCTCCTCAAGCTCCGCCTCGCCGCGCCGCGCGTCCTCGTCGACATCAACCGCATCCCCGGCCTCGACCGGCTGGACGAGGCGGATGGCGCGCTCCGCATCGGCGCGCTCGTGCGCGAAAGCGACGTCGAGGCGTCCACCACCATCCACGCCCACTACCCGCTCCTCGCCGACACCGCGGCGGTCGTCGCCGATCCGCTCGTGCGCAACCGCGCGACGATCTGCGGCAACATCGCGCACGCCGACCCGGCCAACGACCACCCCGCGACGCTCCTCGCGCTCCGCGCCGTCGTCGTCGCTCGCGGGCCGGCCGGCGAGCGCACCATCCCCATCGACGACTTCTTCACCGGCCTCTTCGCCACCGCGCTCCGACCGGACGAGATCGTCACCGAGATCCGCGTGCCGGCCCCGCCGCCCCGCAGCGGCGGCGCATACCTGAAGCTCGAGCGCAAGGTCGGCGACTTCGCCACCGCCGCCGTCGCCGCGCAACTGACGCTCGCCGACGACGGCACCATCGCGCGCGCCGGGATCGGGCTCACGAACGTGGGGCCGACGCCGATCCGCGCGCGCCAGGCCGAGGCGCGCCTCACCGGCCAGCGCCCCGACGACGCCGTGCTCGCCGACGCCGCGCGCCTCGCCGCCGCCGACGCCCAGCCCGTCGCCGACCGCCGCGGCAGCGCCGACTACAAGCGCGACCTGGTGCGGGTGCTGGCGTTCCGCGCGCTGCGGAGGGCGGTGGAGAGGGCGGGGGGGTAAGACCAAACAGCTTTAAACCACAGAGAGCACAGAGGGCGCAGAGGGTTTACGAGTGAAGGAGGGTCGTTGAGATTAGAGAAATATTCTTCCGTGTCTATTAACGTCACATTCGGCGAGTGCACGCGGATGGCGGTCGTACACGTTCCCTGTAACGATCCCGGCGAACGCCGGCGCCTGGAATCCACGAGCGCCTTCTCGGACGGGCCCGGCGAACGCCGGCGGCTGGAATCCACGAGCGTCTTCTCCGACGACCCCGGCGACCGCAGGCGGCCGGCGTTCACACACCTGTCCTCTGATGAACCCGGCGAACGCATATGCTCATCAATCGTAATATTCTATGTTCAAAAAATTTATGGGCGCGAGCGGTTGGTGCTAAT
>JADGGV010000627.1 GCA_019689775.1 Gemmatimonadota bacterium | reverse complement strand
CTATCACAATTTCTTGGGGGGGTGGGGGTGCGGGGGGGGCCTGATCCCGCTGGGGACGGGGATCGGCTGGGCGATCAAGTACCGGGGCGAGGACCGGGTCTGCCTCTGCTTCATGGGCGAGGCGGCGGTGAACCAGGGGGCGTTCCACGAGTCGCTGAACATGGCGGCGCTGTGGAAGCTGCCGGTGATCTACATCGTCGAGAACAACCGCTTCGGGATGGGGACGGCGTGGGAGCGGGCGTCGTCGCTCTACGACATCTCGCAGAAGGCGAACGCGTACGACATGCCGTCGGCGGTGGCGGACGGGATGGACGTGTTCGACATGCGGCGGAAGGTGCGTGAGGCGGTGGAGCGGGCGCGCACGGAGAAGGTGCCGACGCTGATCGAGGCGCGCTGCTACCGCTTCATGGGGCACTCGATGTCGGACCCGGTGAGCGGGGTCTACCGGACGAAGGAAGAGGTGGAGGAGGCGAAGAAGCAGGATCCGATCCGGATCCTGATCGACCAGTTGAAGGAAGCCGAGCTGCTGACGGACGAGGAGCTGCAGGCGATCAACGAGCGGGTGAAGGCGGAGGTGGAGGACGCGGCGGAGTTCGCGGACCGGTCGCCGGAGCCGGAGCCGGACGAGCTGTACCGGGACGTGTACGCGCATGTGAACGAGCACGGCCGCCTGTTCTTCGACCGCAAGAACCGGGTGGAGGACTAGCCGATGGCGGTGATCACGTACCGGGAGGCGCTGAACCACGCGCTGGCGGAGGAGATGGAGCGCGACGGCGACGTCTTCCTGATGGGCGAAGAGGTCGGGCTCTACAACGGCGCCTACAAGGTGTCGAAGGGGCTGCTGGACCGCTTCGGCGAGATGCGGGTGGTGGACACGCCGATCACGGAGCTGGGCTTCGCGGGGCTCGGCGTGGGCGCGGCGATGATGGGGCTGCGCCCGGTGATCGAGTTCATGACGCACAACTTCGCCATGCTGGCGTGGGACCAGGTGTTCAACTCGGCGGCGAAGGTGCTGTACATGTCGGGCGGGCAGTACAAGTGCCCGATCGTGTTCCGCGGCCCGACGGGCGCGGCGCTCCAGCTCTCGGCGCAGCACTCGCAGGCGCTGGAATCGACGTACACGCATTTCCCGGGGCTGAAGGTGGTGGCGCCGGCGACGCCGGCGGATGCGAAGGGGCTGCTGAAGGCCGCGATCCGGGACGACGACCCGGTCGTCGTGCTGGAGGGCGAGCTGCTGTACGCGATCAAGGGTGAGGTCCCGGACGACGAGGACTTCATCGTGCCGCTCGGGCTCGCCGACGTGAAGCGTGAGGGGAGCGACGTCACGCTGATCACGCACGGCAAGATGCTGCACGTCTGCCTCCAGGCGGCGGCGGCGCTGGAGAAGGAGGGTGTGAGCGCGGAGGTGCTCGATCTCCGCTCGCTGCGGCCGCTCGACGTGGACGCGATCGTGGCGTCGGTGCGGAAGACGAACCGCGCCGTCTACGTCGAGGAGGGGTGGGGCTTTGCGGGGATCGGCGTGTCCGTGATCGACGTGATCCAGGAGGAGGCGTTCGACTATCTCGATGCGCCGCTCCTGCGCGTGTCGCAGGCGGACGTGCCGATGCCGTACAGCCGGAACCTCGAGAAGCTGGCGAAGCCGTCGGCCGAGCGGGTGGTCGCGGCGGCGAAGAGGGTATTGTACCGCGGATAAGCCACCGGCGGCCTGTCTCCTCTCGCTCTTGCTCGCCCTGCTGCTCCGGCCCCTCACGCCTCACGGCTCAACCCTCGAAGAGGGTCGAGGTGGGAGAGCTGGGAATCGAGATGCGAGAGCGGGAGGGCGAGCGCGCGCGCGCGGGTATCGATCGCCGGAGTGAGCTCTTGATCGACGGGGAAAGTTCATGGCCACGAAAGTCCACATGGAAGCGCTCTCGCCCACGATGGAGGAAGGGCAGCTGGTCCGCTGGTTGAAGAAGGAAGGCGACCCGGTCAGCGAGGGCGACGTCCTGGCGGAGATCGAGACGGACAAGGCGACCATGGAGCTGGTCGCGCGCGGCGCCGGCGTGCTCCGCAAGCTGCTGCTGGGGGAGGGGCAGACGGCGCCGGTGGGCGCGGTCATCGGCGTGATCGCGGGGGCGGACGAGGACATCTCGGGCGTCGTCGGCGAGGCGGGCGGCGCCGCGCCGGCGGCCGCGGCGGCGGAGGCGGCGCCGGCCGGGGCGGCGGGCGCGCCTGCTCCGGCCCCGACGGCGACGCCGCCGCCGAG
>JADGGV010000046.1 GCA_019689775.1 Gemmatimonadota bacterium | reverse complement strand
CCCCCCCCCCCCCCCGGGGGGGGGGGGGGGCGGCCCCCGGGACCGCTCCCGCCCGCCCGTGATGCTACTCCGCCGGGACGACCGGCGTGCGGCCCCCCAGCCGGCGGGCGCGCGCCAACACGTGTGAGGGATACGCCGCGCAGTCGGGGGTGTTCACACCCCGCACGCACCCGTTGTACCGCAGCAACGCCCGCCGTACATCGCCGTCCGCCTCGCGCAGATTATCCGCGAAGATGTGCGCGCCGTAGCAGATGTTCGTCTCGACATCCTCGAGCGGCCCGGAGCACGGCCACGCCCCGCGGTGCAACGGCATCACCTGCATGAGACCGCGCGCGCCCACGACGCTCCGCGCCCGCGGGTTGAGATCCGGGTTCTCCACCAGCAGCACGCCCGTCAGCAGCTTCCGATCGATGCGCAGCCGGTTCGACTGCCGCACGACCGCGACCGCGATCCGCCGCGCCAGCATTGGGTCGTCCCGATAGCTGCGCAGCACCTTCTCGATCGGCTGCACCGTGGCGCCGATGTATCCCGCCGCCCCATCGTACGCGTTCCGCGCCCGCTGCGCCCGCGCGAGAAGCGTCTCCACCTCTTCCCGCGAGATCCGCCGCACGGGTGCCTTCGCCAGCAGCCCCGAGCCATACGCCCCGGTGCCCGCGAGGAGCGCCGCCAACAGCGCGGCGGCCCCGAAGGCCGGCCAGCGCCGCCGGCAGTCTGGCGGGAAGAGCGAACGCAGCATGTACAGCAGCATGCCGACCATCGCACCCCCTCCGTTCCGTTGGGTCGGTAACGTCGGCCGTTGCCGCGACGGCCGCGCGAACGGCGCGTGCGGCGTGCAAGCGTCGTTCCCATTTCGGCGCTGTGGTCGCGGAAAGACCGGCAAATATTTGCCGTAGAATGTCTAACCCGCCCGTATCACAACATGTGTTTCCCGGAGCGCGCTGGCACGCGGCGCGGAATGTGAGGCGCGAGCGCGCCAATCGGAGCGGCTGGCGCCGGATGTGGCCGTGTACCACGGTGGGTATGACCGTTGCATGGACGAAACGATCGGGCGCCCTCGCGGTGAGGCGCCGCGGAAGGGAGCGAAAGAGGCGAGGATGAGATGGGCGAAGCGGCCCGTGGAGGAGACGCCCGAGGCGACTCCACGGGTATTCCGGGACGACCGGGGTCGGCAGTGGACGGGGATGGTGACGTCGGGTACGCACGAGGGTGGCGAGGAGCACGCGGAGGCGATCTTCGTGTGCGACGACGTTCCGTCGGAGACGAAGCGGCTGGCGCGGCTGGACGTTCCGGCCGCGGTGGCGGGCGCGCGGTGGCGGGCGATGGGCGAGGAGGAGATCCGGGAGGTGTTTCGGCGCTCGGAGCCGGCGTAGGCCATGGCCCGAGTCAGGGTAGCGACGGGGGACCTGACAGGGTTCGACGGGGACGCGGTGGTGAATGCGGCGAACAACCACCTGGTCCTTGGGGCGGGGGTCGCGAGGGCGATCCGGCGGCGTGGCGGGCCGCGGATCCAGGAGGAGTGCGATGCCTACGTGCGACGGCATGGGCCGATCCGGGTCGGCGAGGCGGTGGCGACGACGGCCGGGGAGCTGCCGGCGCGGTGGGTGATCCACGCGGCGGCGATGGGGGACGAGCCGGCGTCGGCACGGACGATCCGTGATGCGACGGCGAGCGCGCTGCGGGTGGCATCCGAGCTGGGGGTCCGACGGGTGGCCTTTCCGGTGCTCGGCTCGGGGGTCGGGGGCGTTCCGCTGCGGCGCGCGGCGCGCGCGATGCTGGCGGCGATCGAGGCGCACGCGGGCCCGCCGGAGGAGGTCGTGCTGTACGGCTACACGCCGGACGACGCGGCGGAGCTGGAGGCGCTGCTGGCGGGGCGCTAGCTCTCGAGGTCGACCCAGCGGAGCAGCTCGAGGAGCGGCCCGCGGCCGTCATGATGCCAGGCGGGCGGCGGCCAGGGCATCGCGCGGAAGGTGGTGATGCGGGCCGCGCCGATGCGGCCGAGCGCCGCGCCCAGCTCCCGCCGGCGGTCCTCGGCCGCGGCGATGGCGACGGTCTGGAGGAAGGCGCGGACGGGGCCGGCGAGCCCGAGCACGTCGCCGAGGTCGGCGAGCGGCTTGACCCACAGGAAGCGGTTCAGGCACGAGGCGGTGAACGCGGGATCGGCGTCGAAGGCGACGGTCCACTCGGTCCCCGGACTCGCGTGCAGCACGACGTCGGCGCCGGCGATGGTCCGGAACTCGGCGGCGCCGCGGGCGGCGTGGATCGCCGCGGCGTCGCCCGGTCGCAGCGAGCCGCGCGGCAGTGCGGCCTCGAGGCGCTCGAGCGCACCGGCGATGAGTGCGGCGAACTCGCGCGGCGAGACTTCCCCTCCCTGCTCGACGTACACCATGTGAGGCGAGACGCAGCCCTGCTGGTCGAAGAGGGCCACGGCGTGCGCGACGTCGTCCGCGAGCGCGGGCGCGCGGTCGGCCGTGAGCGCCTCGCGGCCGATGAGCCCGAAGGAGTAGCGCGGCCCGTGGGCGAGGAACGGCGTGCCCGGCGGGGTGCGGCGCCGGAGCGACTCCTCGGCGGCGCCACCGCCGTAGACGACGACGGCGTCGGCCTCGCGCAGCGCGACGGCTTCGATCGCCTCGTGGCCGCCGGGCCAATAGGTGACGGCGAGGACGTCGGCGAGCTCGGGGCAGACATCGGCGAGCGCCCGGGCGAAGAGGGGCGCGAGGGCCGGTTCGTCGGCGGCGGTCTTCCCGAGCGTCGCGGCCTTCACGAGCAGCGAGCGGACGATCGAGGTGACGGCCACGCCCGGGACGTTGCCGGCGAAGACGTGGAAGGCGAGCGCGGGGCCGAAGGCACGCACGTGGCGAGTGGTGTCCGGCCGCGCGGGGCGCGGGCGGAAGTCGTCGAGCACGGCCGGGTCGCCGAGCTCGTCGGCGAGGAGCGCGTGGAGCGCCGGCTCGCGCCAGTCGAGGAGCGCACGGTCGAGGACGTGGCGCGCCATCGGCGCGGAGAGGCCGGTGGCGGCCGGGAGCGCGACGTCCGCGGCCACGCGCAGCGGGTCGGCGGGGTCGGCCAGACGCGCGGCGGCACGGTCGATCGCCCGGGCGATGCGCGCGACCGGAAGAGCGGAAAGCGTGCGTGCGCGCGCCTCGCGCATGCGGGCGAGCAGGCGGGCGAGGCCGGCGGGGTGGAGGAGCGGGAAGCGGAGCGCGAGATCGCGGCCGAGGGGCCGGGTCTCCCAGCGCTCGACGTCCGACTCCTCGAGGCCCGGCAGGTGGAACGCGTCGAACGGGCTCACGGGCCGGAGGCCTGAGCCCGCGCCGCCTGGATGAGCAGGTCGGCGGCGATGGAGCAGCCGCGGGGGGCGGCGCCGGCGGCGCGGCCGAGGAGGAGGAAGCCCCCCTCGACCTCGCGGCCGAGGTCCTCGGTCTGGACGGCGAGCACCGAATCGAGGTTCGCCAGGTCGACGTGGCGCAGGATCCCGACCTCGCCGGGCGGGAGCGGTTCAAGCGTCTCGGGATCGGCGACGACCGCGCGGAGCCACGGCGGCCCGAGCTTGCGGCGCGCATCGCGGGCGTGGCCCCGCGTGTGGTCGTGGAGCGCCGCGTCGTAATACTGCGACAGCAGCTCGGTCATGCCGTACTCGTTCACGACGTGCGTCTCGGGGATGCCGAGCAGGTCGCGGTAATCGGCGCGGAGCGCCTCGCTCGGGACCTCGCGGCGGTGCCCCTTGAAGCCACCCGTGTCCATGAGGCGCGAGCCGGGCGGCAGTGCGAACCGCTCGCCGTGCGCGCGCAGCTCGTCGAGCCAGTGCGCGAAGGCCAGCGAGGTGCCGAGCAGCGCGATCGGCTGGCCGGCGGCCTCGAAGCCGCGGACCGCGCGGCTCAGGCGCCCGACGTCGAGCCCGGCGCCGGGCGTCGCGAAGCACTCGCTGCCGCTGGCGCCCAATGCCTCGAGGAGCGCGGTGACCATCCACGAAAGCGACGAGTCCGGCGCATCCGCCGCGGACGGGATGAGCGAGAGCATCGGCAGCCGCGCGCCGTCGGGGAGGACATAGGCCTCGAACGTCGGCAGCAGCGAGGCGCGGTAGAGCGAGAGGTCGAGGACGTAATGGGCGCCGCGGCGCTCGGGGCCGCGCGTCGTGCCGCTGGTGCGGAAGACGGCGCGGGCGGCGGCGGGATCGCCGGCGACGAGCGGGATCTCCTTGAAGGCCGCCGTGGGCACGGCGGGAATGCCGCGCCAGTCCACGACGGTCGCCGGGGTGGCGCCGCGGCGGCGACAGTAGGCCGCGTACGCGGCGTTGCGCTCGAACTGGTAGGCGAAGACCCGGAGCGCGAGCGCGTTGAAGTCGGCGTCGGAGAGCGGCTGGTCGACGCCCCGCGCGAAGAGCGCCAGCAGCTCCGAGCGGAGCGTGTCGTCGGGGGCCAGCATGCCTCAGCGGGCGCGGCGCGCGGCGTCCGCGAGACCGGCCCCATCGCGGAGCGCGGGCGAGCAGGCGCCGCGGCTACAGAAGTAGGCGGCGGGCGCCGGCTGCGGCGGAAAGCTGCCGGCCGGCAGGCGCCCTCCATCCGGGACGGTCCAGACGCGCCGCTCGGCGAGCGGGAGCGCGAGCGCGGCCGCCCGGAGCTCGGCGGTCGCATCGGCGGAGCCGACCAGCGTCACGGTGGGCGGGGCCTCGAAGAACTCCTCGACGCCGAGCGCGAAGGCGGCGCCGGCCACCTCGTAGCGACCGGCGAGCGGTGAGAGCGTGGCCAGGGTGCGCTCGGCGAGGGCGCGGTAGCTCCGCTCGCCGGTGGCCTGGTAGAGGTCGAGGAGGAGCCGGGCCGCGTCGGCGTTCAGCTCGAAGGGGCGATCGCGGTAGCGGAGCGCCGCGACGTCGCCCTCCGAGGGGACGTGGTCGACGAAGCCGCCGCCATCGGCCCACAGGCGCCGCTGCATGGCCCCCGCGAGGCGTCTGGCCTCCTCGAGGAACACGGCGTGGCCCGTGGCCTGCGCGACGGCGATGCAGGCGCGGGCGGCCTCGAGCAGGTCGGTCAACAGGCCGGCGAGCGCGGGCGCATCGTCGGGCGCGGCGTAGTGGAAGAGCAGGTCGCCGGGCGCAGCCATACGGGACAGCAGCCGGGGCAGCGCCTCGGCGGCGCGCTCCGCCCAGTCGTGATGGCCGAGCCGGGGCCCGGCGACGGCGAGCGCGCGGATCCAGTGCGAGGCGGAATCGGTGAACACCGTCGCGTCCACGCCCGGCCGCGGCGCGCGGGCGCGGGCGTCCGCCGGCAACGCGTAGTACTCCTCCGCGGCCATCTGGCTGCCGGACCAGAGCCCGTCGGGGCGTGCAAGCGTGCCCTCGACCCAGCCGACGATCCGCTCCGCCACGCGGCGCCAGTCCGCGCGCCCGCGAACGTGCGCGCCCAGCGCGTAAGCGACGAGCATGGCGGCGTTCGTGTCGAGGAGCTTCTCGCGGCGTGGCTGCGTCCAGTCGGCGGCGAGCGCGTAGCGGAAGAAGCCGCCGTCGAGTTCATCCCAGAGCTCGCCGGCCAGCATTCCGTCCAGGGTGTGATCGGCCATGGCGCCCCAATCGCCGCCGAGGCGCCGCTCCTGGACGTAGAGCAGCTCGATCGCGTCCGCGTTGGGGAACTTCGGCGCCGTGCCAAAACCGCCGTTGCGCGGGTCGTACGAGTGCTCGATGGCCGCGAGGACGTCATCGGCGGCTTCGCGCCGGACGATAGCGGTCCTGGGGCGGTGGGAGCGGGCGGCCTCGAGCGCCTTCCGGCGCCGCTGGATCTCGACGTCCAGCTCGTCGCGCCGGCCCTTCCAGGCCGCGAGCACGTTGCGAGCGACGCCGCGGAACTCGTCGGCCTCCACGAAGGTGCCCGCCCACAACACCTCGCCCGTCGGCGTCAGGAACGCGTTCGTCGGCCAGCCGCCGGCGATGTAGCGGTACTCGACGTGGGGGTAGCGGTCGGCGTCGACGCGGATCGGCACGAACTCCGAGTTGACGAGCGCGATCAGCTCCGGATCCGCGTACGTCGTCTCGTCCATCAAGCGGCACCAGTGACACCAGGACGCCGTCAGGTTGAGCAGCACCGGGCGGTCGGCGGAACTGGCATCATGGAACGCCGCGGCGCCCCACGGACGCCAGTGGACCGCGTCGAGACGCTCGGATCCGGCAACGGACCCATCGCGCTGGGGCATTCGGCACTCCAGACCGGGAACCATCGGCAACGGACCGTCGGTCCGTTCCTGGAAGGTAAGTAGGCCCGTCGGGATGGGCCAGCGCGGGCGCGAGGCAGCGCCGGGTCAGTCGGGGAACTTGGCGCGATACGCCGCCCGCCAGCGCTCGAGCCGCCGCTCGACCTCCGGGGCGGGGACGCCGCCGACGAGGCGGGCCGCCAGGCGGATCCCCAGGCGCGTCTGCTGGGTGCGGGCGGCATCGTCGTCGTGCCCCTCGTCGATCTGCTGGGCGGCCTCCATCTCGAGGGCGTAGGCGAGGAGGTCGAGCTCCTGATAGAGGCGCCCGCGGACGGCGCGCTCGACGGCGGCGCGGTCGGTGCGGATCGCCTCGAGCAGCGCGAGCGCATCGGCGTGGTCGACGCAGAGGTAGGCCAGCGCGCCGTCGCTCCTGGCGGCGAGAGCGACCTCTCGGAGTGCGGGCGCGGTGCCGGAACCGGAGTCGGCCGGGAGCACGCCGACGACGCGGTCGCCCTCGGCGAGGGCGCGGCCGCAGATCGGGCAGGTCGAACCCAAGGGGACCTCCGGTCGCAACGCGAGTCGGCGTGGCGGCGGTGCAAGAGGCGAGCCACCCGCGGCTCAGCGGACCGTGAACTTGCCGCTGCGGGCCTCGTGGCGGAGCGCGGGGAGTCCGAGAACGCGGACGAAGAGGCGCTTGACGCCCTGCTCGACGGCCGACGGGATCGAGCCGTCACCGCTGACGGCGGGGCCGAGCTCGCCGCGCAGCCAATGCTCGAGCTCCTGGAGGTCGGAGACGGAGACGGTCTCGACGTCGAGGCGGGCCGTGTAGTAGTAGCGGCCGCGGCGCGTCGGGTGGAGCGGGAGCGGGTAGGCCTGCTCGAGCTCCGCGGTGGCCGCGGCATAGCTGGCGAAGCGGCGGACCCGGCCGGTGGCGGACTCGCGCACGAGGAACGTGCTGTCGAGCGGCTGGAAGACGATGACCGCGGACCAGTCCTGGGCGCCGGCGAGCGCGTCGACGAAGCGGCCGTCGCGCCAGAGCTCGACGCGACAGCGCAGGCGGAGCGGGAACCCGGAGCGGGCGGCCTGCTCGAGGTCGGCGTCGTCGAGGATGCGGCCGATCCGGACGAGGGGGCGCCAGCCGGCCCCGGGATCGGGGACGACGACGAAGAGCGGCGCCTGGTCCAGGACGTTGCCGGTGTCGGGCGCGGCAGGGGCGGCGAGCGCCAGCGTCCAGGCGAGGAGCAGCGCGATCACAGGCGCGGGCCGATGCGCACGAAGAAGTTGAAGCCCTGCCCGCGGCCGGAGAGCGGAAGCCCCCAGTACAGCCCGATGCGCTCGATGCGGAGCCCGACCCCGACGTCGGCGGCGAAGAACTCGGCACCCCGGCCGCGGCCGTCGGTTGCGGCCAGGTCGGTCCAGGCGCGGCCGGTGTCGAAGAACGCCGTCCAGCCGAGCGACTCGCCGAGGTCGCCACGGAAGCCGAGGCGGTGGCCGAGCCCACGGACGAGGGGGAAGCCCGCCTGGTACTCGAGCTGGACGAGGATCAGGCGGTCGCAGCCGTAGAACGGGAAGAAGCGGGTCCGGCCGACCTCGACGGTCTCGCGCCGGGCGCCGCAGTCGAAGCCGAAGGCGCGGTAGCCGGGGAGCGTGCCCTCTCCGCCGAGCGTCTGCTGGCGCTGCGGCGGCAGCGGCTTGCCGTCCACGGATCCGGAGGCGAGGAACCGGAGCGCGATCCGGGAGCTGGGGCCCAGCCGCGCGTACCGGCGGACGTCGAGCGATGCGCTGGTGAAGTCCGCGTTGACCGAGACGGGCGCGTCGGCGAGCCGCGGCGCCCCGTCGCCGAGTGCGGCGTCGGAGGCGATGGACCCGCCGAGGCCCCGCTCGATCGCGCCGCGCACGAGCCAGCCCGCGGCGGGCGCGATCACGTCGTTGCGGCTGTCGTAGCCGATGCGCAGGGCGACGGTCCGGAGCGGGCCCTCGCCGACCAGCGGCTGGGCGCGCCACGCCTCGCCGCTGTCGAGGATGGCCCAGGCGGCGGATGCGGCGATGCTGCGGTCGCGCTCGTCGCGGTAGTCGAAGACGACGTCGTAGGGGAGGCCCCGGCGGGCGAGGCGCAGGTAGGTGCCCCAGCCCCGGCGCTCGTAGTGGTCGCGGAAGTCCTGGTGCAGCACGAACGTGGCGAGCGAGTTCTCGCGGTCGGAGAGCCCCGTCTCCTCCACCGGCACGATCTCCGAGAAGAGCTGGACGCCGATGCGGGCGACGTTGCGGCCGCCGAGGTACTGCTCCGCGCGCACGACGTAGCCGACCCGGTCGTGGTCGAGGCCGAGGCCGGGCGCGGAACGGTAGATCACGAAGCCCTCGAGGCGCGTCGGGTTGGCGCGGCCCAGATCGAGGCGGGGGCCGGCGGCGACGGGGAGGCCCTCGACGCGGTTGTAGCCGCGCCGCACGCCGACCGCGAAATCGGTGCGGCCGAAGCGGAACTGGTGGCCGGCGGCGAAGAGCGCGGACGGCGGCGGGCCGGTGTAGACGAGGCGCCCGTCCTCGAGCCGATAGCGGAGCGGCTCGGGGTAGGTGCGGACCGCGCCGCCGATGGGCGCGTTGCCGACGATGGAGCCGCCGACGACGAGCACCGAGCCGGTGATCTCGGCGCCGGGGAGCAGCTCGAGCTCGCCGTTGATCACGAGGACATCGCCGCGGACGCGGCCGGCGACGGCGCCGCCGCCGAGGACGGCGACGTCGCCGACCACGTCGTCGTCGGCCGCCAGCGTGACGGGGCCGGCGAAGCGCGCAGTCCCCGGACGGTTGTAGAACTCGACGGCCGCGAGCGCCACATCGGGCACGAGCTCGGGTCCGGCCGCCTCCTGGGCGGCGGCGCCGCGCGCGCAGAGCGCGAGGCCGACGAGGAGGAGCGAGGCACGACGCAGCATCATCTCTCGATGCCCAGCCGCCTCATGCGGCGGTAGAGGTTGGGTCGGTCGGTCCGCAGGCGGCGCGCGGCCTCGGCGATGCTGCCGCCGGCCGCATCGAGCGCCTTGAGGATGAGCTCGCGCTCGACCGCGTCGAGCTGCTCGGCGAGGGAGGCCGGGGCCTCGGTCGCGCCGCCCTCGACGAGGAGCCGGTCGACCTCGCGCCGGCCGACGACCGCGCCGGGGTGGAGGATCGCGAGCCGCTCGCAGATGTTGGCGAGCTCGCGGACGTTGCCCGGCCAGGAATAGGCGGCGAGCCGCTCGAGCGCACCCTCGCGGAGCTCCGGCGGGACCAGTCCGCCGCGCGCCTGGAGCCGCGCCATGAAGTGGGCGACGAGCTCGGGGATGTCCTCCAGCCGCTCCCGCAGCGGCGGGAGGTGGATGGGGACCACGTTCAGCCGGTAATAGAGGTCGTCGCGGAAGCGGCCGGCGCGGATCGCCTCGCGCAGGTCGCGGTTCGTGGCGGCGACCACGCGGACGTCGACGCGCACGGGGCTGCGCCCGCCGACGCGATCGACCTCTCCCGTCTCCAGCGTGCGCAGCAGCTTGGCCTGCGCCTCGGGGCCGAGGTCGGCGACCTCGTCGAGGAACAGCGTGCCGCCATCCGCCAGCTCGAAGCGGCCGCGCCGGCGCTGCGTCGCACCCGTGAAGGCGCCGCGCTCGTGGCCGAACATCTCCGACTCGATCAGCTCCCGCGGGATCGCCGCGCTGTTGACGCGCACGAAGGGCGCGGCGGCGCGGCGCGAATGCGCGTGGAGCGCGGCGGCGGCCAGCTCCTTCCCGGTCCCGCTCTCGCCGGTGAGGAGCACGCGCGCGTCGGTGGGGCCGACCTGCGCGAGGAGGTCGCGGAGCCGGCGCATCGGCGCGCTCGAGCCGACGAGGCGGTCGCCGGGGCCGAGCTCGGCGGCGAGCGCGCGGCTGAGGTCGCGCGCGCGGCGCAGCTCGATCGCACCGCGGATCGTGAGCAGGACCGCCTCGGGCGTGAGCGGCTTCTCGATGAAGTGGAACGCGCCGAGCTTGGTGGCGTGCACGGCGTCGCTCAGCGTGGCGCGGCCGCTCATCATGACGACCGGCAGCTCGGGGCGTCGGGCGCGCATCGCCTGGAGGATGCCCAGGCCGTCCTCGCCGGGGAGCGCCAGGTCGAGGAGGACGACGTCGGGATCGATGTCGCTCAGCAGCTCGAGCGCGCCGCGGCCGTCGCTCGACTCCTGCACCTGATGCCCCTCGCTCTCCAGCAGACGCCCCAACATCCGGCGGACGTTCGGCTCATCATCGACGAGGAGGACGAGGGACATCGCACCACGGGCTAGGGTCGGCCGACGACGATCTGCGCGTAGAGCGGCGCGCCCGGCCCCTCCAGTCGACGGGCGACGTCGCACTGCACCTGCGTGACCGGGCCGTAGAGCACGCGCAGCGAGGTGCCGCCGAGGCCGTTGGCGCCGTCGCGGCAGTCGCGCACATCCGAGAACGCGGGACGCACGATGGACGAGACGGAGTCCAGGACGGCCGGGTTCGGCCCGGCCAGGCCGAGCACCAGCGAGGCGTTCTGCATGACGTCGGACGCGACGTAGGTGAGGAGCGCGTGCGCGATGTCGCGCGCGGCGCCGGAGTCGGCGCGCACGAGCATCAGGTCGACGTAGCGGTCCTTCTCGGGCTGGTAGAGCGCGTCCTGGATGGTGATGGCGCCGCCGGGCAGGGGCCGGGAGAGCGTCGTGTCGCCAACGGGCTTGCCGGCAAGGAACCCGAGCCGCACCGCGCCGGAGCGGCCCGGCCCGCTGAGCGTGAGGTTCGAGCGGCGTGCGACGTCGGCGAACCACGCGCTGTCGGCGCGGGCCGACAGGAGCACGAGCTGCGCGCTCGCGCGCTGGATCGTCTCGGCCACCTGTTGGGCGGACGCGCCATCGGGCGCGTCGAGGGCGAGGACGTGGTAATCGAGCGGCTTCGACCCGCCGACGCGGACCGCACATCCCGCCGCCACGACCGCCGCCAGCACCACCCCGGCGAGTCTTCGCTTCATTGGCTCCGCCTCCGGAATTCGAGGGTCACGGCGAGCGGCCGGTGATCCGACGCCTGGCTCGCGAGCACGCGGGCATCGAGGCAGCGGCCGCCACGGAAGAAGACATAATCGATTCGCTTCCTGGGCGCGGACGCAGGGAAGGTGCCGCCTTCGCCGCGACCGCACTCGGCCCAGGCGTCGCGGAGCGCGAGCGAGACGGCGGCGGCCTCGTCGCTCGTGGAATCGGCGTTCAGGTCTCCGCCGAAGACGAGCGGCGCCTCGGCCGGCACGTGGCGGCGCAGGTGCGCCAGGACCTCGACGAGCTCCTGCCGGCGGTAGGTCCCCGGGCCGGAGGCATCGAGGTGCGTCGTCACGACGTGGAGCCGGCCGCCCGGCGCATCGAGCGTGACGTGCAGCCCGACGCGCGGCTCGTGCGAGTCGCCGGAACGCGACTGCGGCGGCTGGACGGGGAGCGGCACCGTCTCCGCCTCGACGATGGGGAAGCGGGAGAGGATGGCGATGCCGTACTGCCCCCCGTCGTACGCCTCGAGCGACGCGGCGAAGGCGGCGTGCCGACCGGTGAGCCGCTCCAGCTCCGCGACCTGGTCGACCCCGCCGGAGCGGCGCGTCCCGCGGTCGACCTCCTGCAACAGGGCGACGTCGGCGCGTGCCGAATCGATCAACGCCGCCACGCGCTCGAGCGCCGGCCGCTGCTCGGCGTCCTTGCCCGCGTGGATGTTGTAGGAGAGCACGCGGATCGGGGCGTCCGCGGCCCCGGCGCGCGGCGCCGTGGCGCAGCCGGCGAGGGCGAGCACCGCCGCGACGAGGCGCCTCACGCGCGCGCCTCCATCGGTGTGGCGGGCGCGGGCGGAAGGCAGACCTCAAACGTGGCACCGCCCTCCGCGCGCGTCCACGCGCGGACCTGCCCGCCGTGCGCGACGACCGCCTGCCGCACGATCGCGAGGCCGAGGCCCGTGCCCCGCGCCTTGGTCGTGAACTCCGGCTCGAAGATGCGCTCGCCGCTGCCGTCCGGCAGGCCCGGGCCGGTGTCCTCGATCCGCACGCGCACTCCGTCCCCGTCCGCGGACACCCCGACCGTGATCCGCCGCGGTGGAGCCGTCACGTCCACGGCGTCCACCGCGTTCCGAATGAGGTTGCGGAACGCGCGCACCAGCGCCTCGTAGTGCGCCTCGACCAGCGGCACGGAGCCCGTCACCTCCAGCCGCGCCTCGATCGTCGGCGGCACGTCCGTGGCCAGCAGCGAACCGAGCAGCTCCGGCAGGTCCACGGGGCTGGTCGGGCCGTCGGGCGGGCGGCCGAGCGCCGCGAACGCGCGCGCGAGCTCCTCGAGGCGCGCCGTCTCCTCGTGGATCACCGCGAGCGGCTCCTCGTTGGCGACGCCGCCCTCGGCCTGGAGCCGGTGTGCGGCGAGCCGCAGCGGCGTGAGCGGGTTCTTCATCTCGTGGGCGACGCGCCGCGCCATCTCCCCCCAGATGCGGACGCGCTCCGCCTCCAGGGCGCGGCGGCGCGCTTCGCCCAGCTCGGCAGCGGCGCGCCGCGCGGCGGCCCGGAGCCGGCGCACCTCGCGCACCTCCCGCTCCTCCGCCGGACTCGGCGGCGGCAGCGGCTCCTCCCGCCCGATCCGCTCCGTCCACTCGACCAGCTCGGCGATCGGACGGGCAAGGTCGCGGGCCAGACGGCGGCTGACGGCGAGCGCGAGGCCCGCGAGTAGCGCCGCGAGGCCGAGCGCGGCGAGCGGGAGGAGCCGGGAGAGTCGCTGGCCGACGAAGGACCAGCGACGCGCGAGGACGAGCGACTCCGCGAGCTGATCGCGGTGCCGCCGGGCCGCGGTGGCGAGCACCGGATCGGCGGCGCTGTCGCGCGCGGCGGCCTCGACGAGCGCCCGGCCGGAGCGGGCGACGCGGTCCCAGGGCCCGACGCCCGTGAGCCAGGCGATGGAGCCGGCACCGAGCCAGGTGCCGGCGGCGAGGAGGAGCAAGGTGGGCACCAACGCGACGCCGAGAAGCCAGGCGAAGAGGCGCGTTTCGAGGCTGGGCGACCGGCGGTGCGCCCTTGACACCGGACTCGCGCCGGGATTAGCTTCGCTCATACGCGGACCAATCCGTCGTCACCCGTCGAAGGGTCGATACGGCACGCCTTTCCGGGCTCCGCGCCTCTCGCCCCGCTTTTTTCCAGAACGTTCCAGCCACACCCCGAGGGCCGCGTTCGAGGCGGCCCGCCCGCGTTGGGCCGTCGGTCCCGCTTGTGTCCTGCTCCTGGCCCTGGGCACGACGAATGCAAGGGCGTGGCATCACCTTCGGGTTCTTTCGGCAAAGTTAGACCGGGCCTCGCACCGGAGCAAGCGAGGAGCCTCCCGGTGGTTATGACGCCGTAGCCAAGGAGGTCCGATGATCTTTCCGAACGTGCGAACATCGTTCGGTCGCGTGGAAGCGGGGCTGGTGCTCGGGCTCCTCACGCGGGGGGACTCGGCGGCGCGCAGCCGCGAGGAGGACCGGCTCCGCGAGCAGGGCTTCGACGCGATCCTGGACGATCCGCGGACGTTGAACGCGGTCCTGACGGAGCGCGGCGTGAGCGCGGTGCCGGCGCCACTGGTGTTCTACCTGCTCGTGCGGCATGCGCTGCTGGAGGTCGGCTTCCAGGATCGGACGGTGGCGGACTACCTGACGGCGCTGCTGGTGGAGTTCGGGCGGCGGAACCGCGCCTACCAGGTCGAGGAGGGCGACGACGAGGAGTTCCGCTACCTGGTGGACCAGCTCCCGGCGCTGCGGACCGCACAGGGACGGCGGGCGTTCCTGCTGCGGGCGCACCTGGGCGAGTTCGCCCTCTGGCTGAGCGGGCTGTTCCCGGATTGGATCGAGGGTCGGCGTCAGCGCCGTGGGGCGCCGGGGCTGGCCTACTACGAGGAGATCGGCGCGACCGGCTACCGCCTGGCGGCCGATTGCGTGGATGCGGAGAAGCACGGGCTCGACCGCGTCTACCGCACCTGTGCCGACAACTTCCCCCGGTTGCGGAGCGCGCTGAACCGCGTCTCCGACCGCCACCTCTTCCCCGCCGCCGGCGATCCCCTCGACCGGCTGCTTCGGCAAGTCGCCGACGACTTCCGGCTGCGGGCCAACTGAGGGCCGAACCGGCCCGACCCGAGGGGCACGTGCGGGGTCGCCGGCGGCCCAACGCCGCGGGCGGCGACGTGCGACGACAGGGCGGCGCGTGCCGGGCGGAACTCGCTAGACGCGCTTCCAGTAAGAGTTTAGGCACCTCCGAGCTAGTCCGTCGCCTTCGAAGGAGTTGAGACGCGATGTCCTCGCCCACCATCGACATCATCGAGCGGATTCGGGAACATCAGAATGCCGCACTGTTCCAGGATCTGCACTGGGAGGGCACGTTCCCGGAGTATCTCGAGATCGTGCGGGACGATCCACGCGTGGCGCGGAGTGCGTTCCAGCGACTGTACGACATGATCGTGTCGTTCGGGACGCGGAAGTACACGGAGTACAAGAAGGAGATCACGCACTACAACTTCTTCGACGATCCTATTGGCGGCGGCCGGGACGCGATCTTCGGGCTGGACGTGCCGCTCATGAAGTTCGTGCAGGTGATCAAGGCGGCGGCGATGGGTTACGGGCCGGAGCGGCGGGTGATCCTGCTGCACGGGCCGGTGGGCTCGTCGAAGTCGACGATCGCGCGGCTGCTGAAGAAGGGGTTGGAGCATTACTCGCGGACGCCGGACGGCCGGCTGTACACGTACTCGTGGGTGGGGGAGGGG
>JADGGV010000626.1 GCA_019689775.1 Gemmatimonadota bacterium | reverse complement strand
CGGCGGGGGCGCGACGCTCGACGCCGGCGGGGGTCGCGTCGACGGAGGGCGCCGCCAGACGCGGCGTGCCGTCGCCGCCGTCGCCGACGGCACGCGGGGCTTCGGCCGCCGCGGGCGCGGGGGCGCCGCCGGCGCCGTACCGCTCGAGGAACGGCCGGAACAGCTCGATTGGGAGCGGGAAGAGCGTCGTCGAGTTCTTCTCCGTGGCGATCTCGGTCACCGTCTGGAGGAACCGGAGCTGGAGCGACGCCGGGCTCTGCTGCATGACGCGCGCCGCCTCGGCGAGCTTGGCGGACGCCTGGAGCTCGCCCTCGGCGGCGATGACCTTGGCGCGGCGCTCGCGCTCGGCCTCCGCCTGCCGCGCCATGGCGCGCTTCATCTCCTGCGGCAGGTCGATGTCCTTCATCTCGACGGAGAGCACGTCGATCCCCCAGGGCTCGGTGCCCTCGTCGACGATCTTGCGGACGATCTGGTTGATGTGCTCGCGCTCGGACAGGAGCTGATCCATCTCGGCCTGCCCGACGACGTTGCGCAGCGTCGTCTGCGCGAGCTGGCTCGTGGCGAAGAGGTAGTCCTGGATCTCGACCACCGCCTTGATCGCGTCGCGCACCCGGAAGTAGATCACCGCGTTGACCCGCACGGAGATGTTGTCGCGCGTGATGACGTCCTGCGGCGGGATGTCCATGGTGACGATGCGCAGCGGGACCTTCACCATGCGCTCGACGCCGAACGGGACGAGGAAGATGAGCCCCGGCCCCTTCGCCCGGGTGAGTCGACCCAGGCGGAACACCACCCCCCGCTCGTACTCCCGGAGCACGCGTAGGCTCGTGGCCATGATGGCCGCCAGGACGATGCCGATGGGGAGGAGGAGTTCCATGGTCACATCGCCTCCACGACGACGGCCATCCCCTGGCCGCCGCCGATGCACGCCGCGCCGAGCCCGTAGCGGCCGCCACGGCGGCGGAGCTCGTGCAGCAAGTTGACGGTGATGCGCGCGCCGGACGCCGCAAGCGGGTGCGTGATGGCGATGGCCCCGCCGTTGACGTTCGTCTTCTCGGGGTCCAGCCCCAGCTCGCGCGCCACGGCCGCGAACTGCGGGGCGAACGCCTCGTTGATGTCGACGAGGTCCATCTGCTCGAGGCCGAGGCCGGCGCGCTCGAGCGCCTTGCGCGCGGCGGGCGCCGGGCCGATCCCCATGATCTCCGGCGGCACACCGGCGACCCCCCAGGCGACGAGGCGGCCGATCGGGCGCACGCCGTGCCGCTGCGCCCACCCCGCCGACGCGATGACGACGGCGGCGGCGCCGTCGCCGATCCCGCTGGCGTTGCCGGCGGTGACGAGGCCGTCCTTGCGGAAGTAGGGCCGGAGCGCCGCGAGCGCCTCCATCGTGGTCTCGGGACGCATGTGCTCGTCGATGCGGAACTCCTGCTCGCCCTTGCGCGTCCTCACCACGACCGGCGCGATCTCGGCGTCGAAGCGCCCCTCGTCCCAGGCCCGCTTCGCGCGCTGCTGCGAGCGGAGCGCGACCGCGTCCGCCTCCTCGCGCGTGACGCCGTACTCCTCGGCCAGCCGCTCGGCCGTCTGCGCCATGGAGAGGCCGCACTGCGTGTCGGTCAGCGCCTGCCAGAGCAGGTCCTCGAAGAAGCCGCCCGCCTCGCCCAGGCGCAGCGCGCCCCAGCGCGCGCCCCGCACGACGTGGGGCGCCTGGCTCATCGACTCGGCGCCGCCGCAGAGCGCGACCTCGGTCTCGCCGAGCAGGATCTGCTCCGCGCCACTGACGATCGCCTGGAAGCCCGAGCCGCACAGGCGGTTCACCGTGAGCGCCGGCGTCTCGATCGGCACGCCGGCGCGCAGCCCGATGTGGCGCGCCAGGTAGATCGCATCGGCCGACGTCTGGAGGGCGTTGCCGAATATCACGTGCCCGACCGCTTCGGCCGGGACGCCGGCGCTGTCGAGCGCCGCCCGCGCCGCGACGACGCCGAGATCCGTGGCCGTGAGGTCCTTGAGCGTTCCGCCGAACGTGCCGAACGGCGTCCGCCGGCCGGACAGGAAGACGACATCCCCGGAATGTCCCTGGGTTCCCATTGGCGCTCCTCGATCGGGTGCTCGCTGCGACGCCGCGGGGGAGAGCGACGGAGTGGAGGCGTGGGGGAAACGGCACTCGCCCACTCCCCCGCTCTTCCACTCTCCCGCCCGCCCACACTCCCACGTTCCCACTCCGATGCCGCCGGCGCAAGCCGGGGCCGCAC
>JADGGV010000045.1 GCA_019689775.1 Gemmatimonadota bacterium | reverse complement strand
TCGAGGAAGCCGAGGGCGCGGTCGGGGGTGTAGGTCTCGAGCCAGAGCGCCATGCGCGCGAGCTCGAGGGCCATCGGGTTGCGGTCGACGCCGTGGATGCAATGGGTGACGACGTCGCGCAGCGCGTGCCGGTACTCGTCGGCGCCGGGCGTGCCGCCGGCGCGGACGCGTGCGAGCTCGGCGGCGAGGCGCCGGGCTGCGGCGAGGAGGAAATGGCCGCTACCGCACGCCGGATCGATCACGGTGATCGAGAGGAGCGCGGCCTGCGGGTCCTCGGGATGGGCCGCGAGGCGCTCGCGGACCACGGGCATGAGCGCGGTGTCGAGGAGCTGCTGGACGAGGGAGTCGGGGGTGTAATAGCTCCCGGTCAGCTTGCGTGCGTTCCCGGCGCTCTCGTCGGCACCCGCGAAGGAGAAGCGGCGGCCGTCGTCGCTCACCACGGGGACGAGTTCGAGGAGCGACTCGTAGACGCTGCCCAATTCCTCGGGCCCCATGTCCTTCCAGTTGACGCGAACGAGTGCGCCCCCCTCGCGGAGCCAGGCGAGGCGGAAGATCGCGGCGAGGAGGGAGCGGTTCTCGAGGGTGGCGCGGTCCAGGTGCGGGCACTGGTCGGGGTCGAAGAGCCCGCCGAGCCCCGGCAGGCCGAGCGCCGGCTCCCCCTCGGGGCGGCCGAGCGCGGTGAAGACGGGCCCGAGCGACGCCCAGAGGTCGGTGTGGCGGTCGTACTGCGCGCGGCGGAGCGAGCGCTCGCGGAGGCGTCGCATCCCGTACCCCTCGGCGTAGAGGGTGAGCGCCTCGGGCGGGGTGTCCGGCCGGTGCAGGATGCCGCGCTCCTCGACGGTGAGGAGGAAGATCATCCGGTAGACGAGCCGGAGGAGCTCGTTGAAGTACTCCTGCGGGGTCAGGGCGCCGCTGGCGAGGAGTTCCCGGAGCGCGGGGTTGGCGGAGAGGAAGCCTTGCCCGAGCTCGAGGAGCGCGGCCTCGACGCCGGTACGGAGGGCGTCCCGCGCTCGGCTCCCCTGCTCCGCCGCCGCGGCGCGCCAGGCCTCGAGCGGGCAGTCGGTCACCGGCTGCCCCGGGCGCCCGAAGCGGGAGGCGTGGAGGACGAGCCAGAGGACGGAGAAGTCGGCGAAGCGCTCTTCGGTGAAGATCCGCTCGAGGTCCGCCTCGAGCCACGCGGGCCGGGTGAGCGAGGCGTTGTCGCGCCCCAGCCGGATGCGGAGCCCGTTGCTGGCGAGCCCCCAGAGGGCGTCGTCCGAGGCGTTCAGGTACTCCTGGAGCGCGCCCCAGGCGCTGCGGCGGCGGTGGCCGTCGCCGTGGCGGGGGACCGAATCGTCGAGCTTCAAATCCGCGCTCCCCACGACGACGGGGACGCGGCCGCCCCGGGCCTCGTAATCGAGCGGGAAGCGCCGGCCGCCCGCCTCGCGGACGCCGGCCTCGGCCAGGTCGTCGAAGCCGAAGGCGTCGACGAGGAGCTGGCGGACGAAGGTGCGCGTCACGGCGACGTCGTCGTGCCCTCTCTGCACGCGCGCCGCCGCGAACTCCCCCCAGAGCGCCTCGGCGATCCGCCAGTAGCGGGTGATCTCGTCGCGGAGCTGGAGCCCCTTCTTGATGCCGTAGTCGGCCGGCGCCTGCGCGGGCGCCTCGAGCGCGGCGACCTTGCCGAGCCATTCCGGGGGAAGGAGCCCGCCCTCGAGGGCGAGGGCGTCGAAGTGCAGGGTTGCGTCGGATCTACGGGCCATGCGTCAAGCCGTCGGCAGCAGTACGTAGGCGGCGATCACGTCCACGGGCATGAGGGGGCGGACCTCGTAGCGGCCGCGTCCCCCGGCGGCCTCGCGGACGCGGCGGTGGTCGGCGAGGAGGGCGTCGGCCCGCTCGGCGGCGATCGCTTCCAGCAGGGGATCCCAGCCGTCGAGTGCCTCGAGCACCTCGCCCAGGGTCCGTTGGCGGGCGGCGTCGGAGAGATCTCCGGCGGCGGGCGCGTCGAGCCAGGCGTGGACCTCCGGGCCGACGACCGGCGTCGGGTTCATGCGTCCCACAAGGGCGACGGGGAGCGCCTCCTCGACGAGGAGCACACGGGACTCCCGGTCGCGGATCGTGGTGAGCTGGTGGCGCAGGCGGAGGAGGAGCACCGTCGTCTGCTTCTCGACGGTGGGGGAGCGCCAGACGCCGGCGCGGCCCAGGCGGGCGAAGGCGCCCGCGGCGTCCACCTCGCCGTCGGAGAGGGAGCGCTCCAGGAGGTCATCGGCGAGTGCGGCCACGATCGGGTGGCTGCGGTGGACGAAGAGGGCGCCTGGGGCGGGCGGCTGCGCGAAGTCGAGCCGGATCGTGCCCTCGAGGCCGTCGGCGGCGAGGCGCTCGCGGAGCGCGTCGGGGAGGGCACCGAGCGGCGCGCGCACGCCGCGCGGGAGCGGATCGACGGCGGCGTCGAGGCGCGCCATCGCCCGCGTCACGAACCGGCGCACGTCGTCCTGGTTGCCGAGGGCGATTTGCATCCGCTCCCACTCGGGGAGCACCTCCTCGGGCTTGAGGCGCCGCTGCGCGAAGACGGTGCGGTTCCTCTTGACCTTCTCGGCGAGGCTGGTCCAGCGGACCTCGAGCTCCCGGGCCTCGTCGAGCTGGTCGAAGGCGAAGAGCTCGCCCTGGCCGGTGAAGTGGCCGCGGCGGAGCATGACCGCCTTCATCAGCGCCTGCGTGACGGAGTGGTCGTCGTCCGGGACGGGGACGGGGACGCCGAGTTCCTTCCGGATGCTCTCGGCCTTGCGCAGGATCACGCCGAGGACCGCGCCATCGACGGGGTTGTTCTGCCCGTAGATGAGCGAGGCGCGGACGACGCGGCTCGCCTGGCCGTAGCGGTCCACGCGCCCTTCGCGCTGCTCGTGCCGCGTCGGGTTCCACGAGAGGTCGTAGTGGACGACGGCATCGAAGTACGCCTGGAGGTTGATCCCCTCGGAGAGGCAGTCGGTGGCGACGAGCACGCGGCGCTGGTGGTCTCCCGCCTCCTGCACCCGCCGGAGTCGCTCGTCGCCCGGGAACTCGCCGGTCACCACGCCGACGTGCACCTCCCTCAGCTTCCGCTGGAGGTGCGCCGCGACGTAGTGCGCCGTGGCGACGTAGCGGCAGAAGACGACGGGGCTGAATCCGTCGTCGAGGAGCTGCTCGATGTGGCGCAGGAGGAGGGCGAGCTTGGGATCGCCGCTCTCGCC
The DNA here is from genome assembly GCA_019689775.1 of Gemmatimonadota bacterium. Lineage (GTDB taxonomy): Bacteria > Gemmatimonadota > Gemmatimonadetes > Longimicrobiales > RSA9 > JADGGV01. The sequence goes on along the minus strand of JADGGV010000045.1, from coordinate 11,765 downwards.
CGCGAGGCGCTCGGCGGTCTCGACCAGCCGGACGAGCCGGGGATCGCCGGTATTCGCGCCGGGCTCGGCGTCGTCTTCGGGGAGGTCGTCGGTCGTGCCGTCGAAGACGTGCTCGGCGAGTTCGTCGTCCGCCACGGAATCGGCCTTCATCCGGGTGCGGAGCGCCTGGGCCGCGGCGGCGGGGCTGCTCGAGACGCAGCGCATGAGGGCGAGCGTCCCCCAGAAGGTGAGGCGCTGGCGTCGCTCGTCGCCGCCGGCGGCGCGGGTCACGTCGGCGCAGTAGGCGAGGACCTGCTCGAAGAACGTCTCCCACTCGCCCGAGAGGCGGTACGTCAGCTCCGTGGTCTCGCGCTGCGGGAAGATGGTCTGGTCCATCCATTCGTCGATGTCCGGCCGGCGGCGCTGGACGAAGTGGAGGGCGAGGCGTTCGCGCAAACGCTCGCGCTCGACCTCGGAGACCTCCGGCATGCGGCCGAAGGCGGGATCGAGGAGCCCGAGGAGGGCGTAGAAGGCGGCCTCGTCGCCGCTGTGGGGCGTCGCCGTCAGCAGGAGCAGGTGTCGCTCGCGGTCGGCGGCGAGCGACTGGAGCAGCTCGTAGCGCAGGTGGCGGCCCGCGCCGGGAGCCGTGCAGGTGTGCGCCTCGTCGACGATGACGAGCTCCGGGCAGACGCGCTCGAAGTCGTGCCGCCGCCGGTCGCTCTTGATGTAGTCCAGGCTCACCACCGTGAAGGGGTGGAGCGTGAAGACGGACTCGTTCACGGGGAGTCCGCGCTCGAGCCGGGCGGCGCTGGTGCTGGTCACCGCCGTCGCCTTCATGTGGAAGCGCTCGTCGAGCTCCCGGACCCACTGGTCGACGAGGTGAGGCGGGCAGAGCACGGCCAGGCGCGTGATCTCGCCGCGGTCGTAGAGTTCCCGGGCGATGAGCCCGGCCTCGATCGTCTTCCCGATCCCGACGTCGTCGGCGATGAGGAGCCGGACCGTTTCCTGGCGGAGCGCCATGAGCAGCGGGACGAGCTGGTAGGCGCGCGGCTCGAAGGCCAGGTTGCCGAAGGAGCGGAAGGGGCCGGCGCCGCGGCGGAGCGAGAGGAGGAGCGCATCGCGCAGGAGGAGCGCGGCCTCCTGGCTGGCCTGTATCTCCGTGGTGGGGCGCGGGAAGCTCGCCGGCTGGACGTCCGGCTCGACGCCGAGATGCAGGAGCGCGGCGTCCTCCTCGGAGCCGGAGAGCGGACGCAGGCGAAGCACGTCGCCGGTGCCGCCGGGGAGCACGATCCAGTCGCGTCCGCGGGCGCGCACGATGGCCCCGGGGGCGAAGCGCGGCGTCGCGGGGGCGGTCGTTGTCGTCATACGGGAACCTTGATCTCTACACCGAGCAAGCGGCCCAGGCGGGCGAAGACCTGGGGCCAGGTGCTCGGATCGGAAGCGAAGCGGACGAAGGTATAGCCACGCTCTTCCCACGCCTCCTGGATCTCGCGCGGCGTGTCGGGGAGGGCGACGGCGATCAGGTCGTCGGCCCACTGGAGGACGACGCCGTCGCCGACCTCGGAGCGAACCGGGGCCGAGGCGCCGGGGAGGGCTTCGGCGAAGCGCTTCCACCACCGGGCCTCCCAGCCGTCCTCCTTCGGCGGGGCTTCATGCGTACCCGCGTCCTCGGCGGTCGACCCGAGCAGTCGCGTCTTGCACTGCGCGAGCCGGAGCAGGATCGTGCGCGCGTCCTTGTCCCGGCGGTCGATCCGCTCGTGGTCCGGCTGGTTGTAGTAGGAGAGGAGGCAGCGGTAGCACCCGGCCACGCAGGCGGTGCCGGGCGCGTCCTCGAGCGCGTCCACGCCGGGGAGCGGGGCGTCCGGGTCGTCGGGCAGCGCGAGGTGCATGATCCGCAGCGCCTCACGCGCGACCCGCGCCAGGGCGTTGGGCTCGCCGACCAGGCGGGTGAGCACGCCCGCGCCGCCCTCGGTGGCCTCGTAGAAGAGGAGTCCGCGCCGGTGCTCGGCATCGGGGAGCGGTTCGACCAGCAGCTCGCCCTCCTCGAGCTGGTAGACGGCCTCGATCCCGCGCACCAGCGCGTACTGGAGCGTGGCGAGGGTCTCGAGCCGCATGGGCCGGGCCGGGAGGAGGTGCAGCGCGTTCTTCTGATCCTGCACATAGGGGACGATGCGCTGCGGCGGCGTCTTGTCGGGGTCCGGCTCTCCCCCCTGCTCCTCGTCGCCGACCCACCGTCCCGTGCGGGGGTTGATCATGAAGCCCAGGACGTTCCTGTCCTTGCGGCGCCGGAGCCCCTTGTTGATGCGCGTGATGGTCGCGCCGGGGCCGTACCGCAGCTCCAGGATGGGGCCCTCGCCGTCCTCCGCGCGCACCGCCCGTGTGTCCCGCTTCCCGTTGCGGACCGCCCACTCGAAGACCGTCTGGAGATCGAAGCCCTGCCGCTGGCGCTCCTCGTCGTTCGACGTGATGCGGAGCGCCGGGTAGGTGTCGACGTTCTCGATGCGATAGAGGTGGCCGACGACCTGCGCGTCGCTCAGGGGCGCGCCGCAGGCGTGGCAGCCGTTGACGTCGTCGCTGAAGTGCGCGGCGCCGCAACGCGTGCAGACCCGCGCCGCGGAGGTGACGAGGCGGGCGCCCGCGGTCGCCTCCCTCGTCGAGCCCACCGAGAGCCGGGCCGCGACGACGCGGAAGGCGCGCCCCTCGTGGTAGACCAGGCTCCGCGGCCCGAACTCGGAGATTCCGAGGAAGCGAGGGCGTTGGAGGAACCCGGTGCGGGTGCTGCCGTCCGGTGCGGCCGGGACGTACGCCATGAGCGGGAGGCGGGGGAAGTTGTAGCCCGGAAGGAACCCCTCGGTCGCGAGATAGCGGTACGTGTAGAAATCGCCCGAGTACCTGGTGTTTCCTTGCTTGAGCAGCTCGATCTGGTTGACGGCCTCGGTGAAGCGCTGCGTCGCCGCGCGCCGCTCCTGCGGGTCGGTCACGGCGTGGTTGCTGAGCACGGCGTTCGCCATCTCCCGCTGGCGCTCGGCCGAGAGGAAGAGCTCGCGCCAGCGACGGAACGCCTGATCGAAGCGGTCGAACGCCGCCCGCGCCGTCTCCTTCGCGAACTCCGATTCCCCGGTGAACCAGGGGGCGCTCTCGGGCGTCAGCTCGGACCGGAGCGTACCGAGGATCCGCTCGCCCCGCCGCGCGGCGTCCTCGACGATGTCTTGTCTCCGGAACTGCTCGACGATGTCGGCCTGAAGCGGCAGCCCCGGCCGGTCGAGCTGGAGCAGCTCGGCGATCGAGCCCTTCAACTCCGTTCCCGTGCACGCGAGCCACACGGCGTGCAGGTGGCTCTCGATCAGCTCGCGGTTCGCGAGGTCGAGGAGCGGCGGCCGGACCTCGCCGTGGGCCATCGCCCGTGGGTCACGGAAGAAGTACTGATCGTGCGGGCTCTGCGCGGCGCAGTAGGTGACGACGAGCGCCGCCTGCCCGCTCCGCCCCGCCCGCCCCGCGCGCTGGACGTAGTTCGCCGGAGTCGGCGGCACGTTGCGCAGGTAGACCGCGTTGAGCGCCGAGATGTCGACGCCCAGCTCCATGGTCGGCGAGCAGACGAGCGCCGGGAGGAAGCGCGGGCTCTCGCCGACCGCCTGGGCGCTGTCGGGGCCCGGCGCTTCCAGCGCCGTCCGATCCTTCTCACCGTAGCGGAAGCGCTTTTCGCGGACTTCGCGCACCTCGGTGTCCACCTGCGCGGTGTGCTCACGCGCCTCGAGGTCGAAGAGGGGGTGCCCCGACATCCCGAGCATCGTGGCGAGCGTGCGGTAGAGCTCGACGAAGTAGCGGTTGGCGCGGTCCGTCGGCTCGCTCGCGTGGAAGCGCACGGCGAGCGAGTTCAACTGGTATCCCGGCACCTGGAAGGGCGTGTGCTCGCGGCGACGCACGAAGCCGCCCGCGATCGCGGCGTCGAGGAGCGCGCGCAGGACGACCGTGTACTCGTCCCGCTTGAGCGGTGCGCCGGCCGCCTCGCCCCACACCTTCGATAGACGGAGCTGGCGTCCGAGAGCGGATTGCAGACCGCCGCGGATCACCATCTCGTCGTCCGCCGCCCGCCAATTGCCCCTTGGGAGGGGGTCGACGACGAGCCAGCGCCAGCCGCGGACGGTCTCGTCGAAGCCCCGGCCAAAGCCCCACGGGGTGCGGAGCAGCTTGTTCGATGTCTCTCGCACCTGCTCCAGCGCGCTCGGATCGAGGGCGGCCGCATCCACCGCGAGGCCCTGGCGCAGGTGATCGAAGAGGAGGCGGAAGACCCGCTCCCGCGTCCCGGGCGTGGCGCGCCGGAGCAGGTCCGGGGCGCCCTGGAACCGGGATTCGTCCCGACAGAACTCCTCCAGACCGCGGTACTCCACCCGCAGCAACCCGAGTTGCTCGAGATCGGGGTTCGTGTAGCGCCACGCGCGCCGCTGGTCGTACCACGCCCTGTACGCGAGGACGGAGCGGAGCGTCCTCCTTGCGTTCTGCAAGTCCGCCGGGCCGATCCGGGGATCGAGCAGCCACTCGCGCAGGTGCGTCTTCGCCGGATCCTCGCCCGGGCGGAGCTCGCGGCCGAAGCCGAGCGCGGCCATGATCGCCCCGCCGAGATCCTTGTCCTCGAGCCCCGCGCCCTCGGCGGCCTCCAGCGCACGCACGATCGCGCCGCGCAGCAGCGAGACGAACGTGAAGTCGTTGAAGTGTCCCGCCTGGAGGGCGGCGTCCTGGCGATTGTCCGTGAAGGCGAGGAGCTTCCGCTGATGGGGCTGGGGCGGCGTCCGACGCTCGTTCATCCACCGGAGCACGCTCGAGACCAGGACGGTGGTCGCGGAGCTGCGGCCTTCCGCCGAGAGCCCCGCGAGGCGGTTGGCGTCGCGCCCCTGCGCTCCGTGCGTTTCACCGCAGCGCAGGCAGAACCGGAACTTCCCCGGCAGGAACCAGAACGGGATCCCGGTCGTGGACTCGACGCCATCCGTCCCCAGGGTGATCCGCTCGGCGGCGAGCTTGCGGTACGTGGGCTTGAGGCGCTGCTCGCCCGACCGGGTCACCTCGATCCAGGTCTCGGGGTAATCCTCGACCTTCCCCTCGAACGGCAGCGCGTCCGGCCCATCCACGGGAACGGCCGGGGTCAGGAACCCCAGACGCTCGCGGCTCGCGTCCTCTTCCCCCTCGTCGCCGTCGCCGCTCGCATCCTCGCGCTTCGCCGGCATGTCGTCGATGCCGCGCTGGAGCACGATCTTCCGGTCGTCGTCGGTCCGCAGCCGGACGGAGTAGTACTCCTGCCCGCAGGAGCGGCAGAAGTAGACCGGATAGAGCCGCCGCGTCTCGTCCCCCGGCAGGAACTGCTGCCCGTCCAGGACGACCTTGCGCTCACCCGGCCGGTCGAGGGTCGTGTAGGCGACGCCGGCGCCGCTGATGAACTGGTGGAGCTTGAAGGCGAAGAACGGAGCTTCGCCCCGTCCGCGCGCCCCGCGTCGGTCACGCTCCGGCGTCGAGGCCACGAGGAGAAGTTCCTTGAGCGCGGCGGCACAGACGTCCGTCGGACGCCCGGCCTCCTCGGAGAGGCGGGCCGCCGCCTCCTCCAGGGTCATCGGCCGGGCCCGCACCCACTTCCCGCCGTCCGGGCGTGCGAGCCCCATCCGCGTCTCGACCCAGACGGCGAGCGGGTGATCGCGGAGCTCGGCGTTGGTGATCCCCGCGGGAAGGCCCGCATCCAGCGCGGCGCCGAGTCGGCCGCGCACCGTCTCCGCCGTCTCGGCGGGATTCGTCGCCCGCTCGAGATCCTCGGTCACCACGTTGAACGCGGGGATCTCCGTCGCGAAGATGCGCGAGGCGACCTCGGCGACCTTCGCCTTCGGGTCCTCCGTCCCCTCGCCGCTCACCATCGTGGCCGAGGTGCCGATACAGAGCAGCTTCTCCCCCGCCAGGCGCTCCCGGACCCGGCGCACCAACATGGCCACGTCCGCGCCCTGACGGCCACGATAGGTGTGTAGCTCGTCGAGGACGAGGAACTGTAGCCCCGCGCAGTTGCGGATCACCGTGCGGTCCAGCTCGTCCTGCCGCGTCATCAGCAGCTCGAGCATCATGAAGTTCGTGAGCAGGATGTCCGGCGGGTTGCGACGGATCCGCTCGCGCTCCTCGGCGTCCTCCTGCCCCGTGTACCGCGCGAAGGTGACCGGGCCGTCGTCACCGAGGAACTTCTTCAGCTCCTCCATCTGGCTGTTCGCCAGCGCATTCATCGGGTAGATCACGATCGCGCGCGTCCGCGGCGTGGGATCCGCCTCCTTGGCGCGCAGCACCGCATCCACGATCGGGATGAAGAACGCCAATGACTTCCCCGAGCCCGTCCCCGTCGTCACGACGAAGCTCTCGCCCTTCGACGCCAGCGCGATCGCGAACTCCTGATGCTGATAGAGCCGGATACCGAAGAGGCCGGCGCACGTCGGATGCAGCTCACCCTTCGCCGCCAACTCGGCCACGGTGCGCCCAAGCTTGAAGTGCGGGTTGATCTGCACCAGCGGGTCGGGCCAGTAGCGGCCGCTGTCGTAGGCAGCGGAGATCGGCTCACGAAGATCCGGCGCACGGATCGTCGTGAACGACCGGGCGAAGGCCGCGTACTCGTCGATCAGCGACGAACGAAGATCGAAAACGTCCATTCGATGCTCGGCAACAGGGGAGAAGCCGTCCCCAGCCGTCAGGCGGCGAGACGCCGCACGCGGCCACGCCTGGAGAATGGATTAGATCTGGCTGTGCATCGCCGTACCTGCGGGCGACTCGGCAACGCAACATAAGCCCCCGTGTCCGACCGGAGAAGGTCCTATGCGGGGACTGCTGCCCGCGGCCCCGGCCAGTAACCGGTACGTACGGCAAACAGCAATCCTCGCAGTACGATCGTGCGATTGCTCGACCCGCGATCGGCTCACGATCCGATGCGCGATCCTCCGGGATCGGCCTCGACCATCGCGCCTACGTGGCCGCGAGCATCTCGTCGAGGCCTCACCGACAGGCCTCCCGCACCGGGCCGTGCGCCGGCAGGCGGAGGCCGCGGGGCCTCGCTGCGCCAGCGATTCCGGCAACCGAGGACCGTGCAGGTCTCGCCGCATGTGACACAGCGATCTCGCGGCATCGCCGACCGAGGCCGATGCACTCGGCCGAGGATGGCTCGTCATCGGTGGCCAAGCTACAACCGGGTGCTGACACTCAGACGATGACGGGGAGGCAACGCCGATCCCTGGCGCTGCCTCCCCGTCGTCACTCCCGCGATCTCGTTCCGGCGACGCGGCTTCCGAGAACTCACGAGACGGCGTGCAACAGATTACTACATAAAGCGCTCAGAAATTCTGATATACTATGTATATTCACATACAGCCAATCCAGACCACCCTAATGCACCGTATTGATCATGTCGAAGATCGGCAGGTACATCGCCACGATCATCCCGCCCACGACCACGCCGAGCACGACGATCATGATCGGCTCCATGGCGCTGAGCAGCGCCTCGACGGCGGTATCGACCTCGTCGTCGTAGAAGTCGGCGATCTTGCCGAGCATCTCGTCGAGGCCGCCGGTCTGCTCGCCCACGTTGATCATCTGGATGACCATGGGCGGGAAGACGCCGGACGCGCGGAGCGGCTCGGCGATGGTCTCGCCGCCGGCGATGCTGGCGCGGGAGGCCATGATCGCGTCGTGCAGCACGCGGTTGCCGGCGGTCTTCGCGGTGATCTCGAGGCCATCGAGGATGGAGACGCCGGAGGAGACGAGCGTGCCGAGGGTCCGGGTGAAGCGCGCGACGGCCGATTTCCGCAGCAGCGGGCCGAGGATCGGCACCTTCAGCAGCAGGCCGTCGATGGCGAGGTGGCCGGCGGGGGTCTTGTAGTAGGAGCGGACGAAGAAGACGGTGCCGGCGATGGCGAGGATGCAGGCCCACCAGTAGCTCTTCAGGATCTTGCTGAGCGCGATGACGAACTGCGTCGGGCCGGGGAGCGGGACGCCGGCGCTGTCGAACATCGTCTGGAAGGTGGGGATGACGAAGATGAGGAGGATGGCGACGGCGCCGACGGCGACGCTCGTGATGACGCCCGGGTAGATCATGGCGCCCTTGATCTTGCGGCGGAGCGCGTCGGCCTTCTCGAGGAACGTCGCCAGGCGGAGCAGGATCGTGTCGAGGATACCGCCGGCCTCGCCGGCGGCGACCATGTTCACGTAGAGCTCGGAGAAGATCTTCTTGTGGCCGCGCATCGCGTCGGCGAGCGTCTGGCCGGCCTCGACGTCGTAGAGGACCTGCTGGATGGTGGCGCGAAGCACCTTGTTCTCGGTCTGCTTCGCGAGGATGTCGAGGCTCTGCACGAGCGGGAGCCCCGAGTTGATCATGGTCGCGAACTGGCGCGTGAAGATGACGACGTCGCGCGTGCCGACGCCGCTGCCGAGCGTGATGCCCCTCCCGGCGGCCTTCTTCTCCTCGATCTTGATCGGCGTCAGGCGCTGGCGGCGCAGCGTGCCGACGACGTCGTCGCGGGAGGCGACGTCGAGTTCGCCGGTCTGGATCTCGCCGTTCGGGTTGCGGGCGGAGTAGATGAAGGTCGGCATTCAGCGGCTCCCGGCGTCGGGGCGGATCGGGGCGCGGCTCACGACTGCATCGGCACCGGCTGGCCGGCCATGCGTAGCAGCTCGTTGGGGTCGGAGCTGTGCTGGAGGGCCTCCTCGAGCGTGATCGCGCCCTGGACGTAGTGCTGGTAGAGCGAGTCGTTGAGCGTCTGCATCCCGAACTTCTTCCCGGCCTGCATGATCGAGTAGATCTGGTGGACCTTGTCGTCGCGGATGCAGGCGCGGATGGCGGGGGTGCAGATCATGATCTCGGTGGCGCAGACGCGGCCGCGCCCCTGGGCCCGGGGCACGAGCGTCTGCGTGATGACGGCCTCGAGGACGAAGGCGAGCTGGGCGCGCACCTGCGCCTGCTGGTTCGAGGGGAAGACGTCGATGATGCGGTTGATCGTCTCGGCCGCGGAGTTCGTGTGCAGCGTCGCGAGGGCGAGGTGGCCGGTCTCGGCGATGGTCAGCGCGGCGTGGATCGTCTCCAGGTCGCGCATCTCGCCGATCAGCACGACGTCGGGGTCCTGGCGCAGCGCGTACTTGAGCGCGGCGCTGAAGCTCTTCGTGTCGCCGCCGACCTCGCGCTGGTTGACGATGCACCCCTGGTGGCGGTGGATGAACTCGATCGGGTCCTCGACGGTGAGGATGTGGCCCTGCTGGGTGCGGTTGATGTGATCGACCATCGTCGCCAGCGTGGTGCTCTTCCCGGAGCCGGTCGGGCCGGTCACCAGGATGAGGCCGCGCGGCTTCTCGGTCAGCTTCTGGATGACGGGCGGCAGACCCAGCTCCTCGAACGAGCGGATGACGAACGGGATCTGGCGCACGGTCATGGAGACGACGCCGCGCTGCTTGAAGACGTTGCCGCGGAAGCGGGCGAGGTTCGCAATGCCGAAGGAGAAGTCCAGCTCGTCCTCGAGCTCGAAGCGCTTCTTCTGCGCCTCGGTGAGCACGGAGTACGCGATCTGGAGCGTGTCGCGGCCGGTCAGCACGTAGTCCCGGAGCGCGTTCGCGTTCACGAGCTTGCCGTCGACGCGCAGCTTCGGCCGCTCGCCGGCGGTGATGTGCAGGTCGCTCGCGCCGCGCTGGATCATCTCGTCGAGCAGCGCGCGGAGGTTCACGGGCTGGCCGGGCTGCGGACCGGCTTGCATCTCGGTGGCGGACGTACCCATCAGGCTGCGGTCTCCTTGATGACTTCCTCGAGCGTCGTGATGCCGCGCGACACCTTCAGCATCCCGTCCATGCGCAGCGTCAGCATGCCCTGGCGGAGCCCCTGCTCGCGCAGCTCGTCGGCGCTGTGGCCGTGCATGATCATGCGGCGCAGCTCGGGCGTCATGGCCATGATCTCGTAGAGCCCGGCGCGCCCCTTGTAGCCCGAGCCGCCGCAGTGCTCACACCCGCGGCCGCGGTAGAACTTCAGCGTACGCGGGTCCGCCGTGATGCCGGCGGCCTCCAGCTCCTCCTGCGAGTAGGTGACCTCCTCGCGGCAGTTCTCGCAGATGCGGCGCACGAGCCGCTGCGCGGCCACGCAGTTCAGCGCGGCCGCGACGTTGAACGGCTCGAGCCCCATGTCGAGCAGGCGGGTGATCGTCGAGGGCGCGTCGTTCGTGTGCAGCGTCGAGAGGACGAGGTGCCCGGTCAGCGCCGCCTTGATCGCGATGCTGCCGGTCTCGATGTCGCGGATCTCACCGACCATGATGATGTTCGGGTCCTGGCGCAGGAACGCCTTCAGCGCCGCGGCGAACGTCATCCCGATCTCGTTGCGGACCTGCACCTGGTTGATCCCGTGGATGTTGTACTCCACCGGATCCTCCGCCGTCATGATGTTGACCTCCTTGGTGTTCACCTTGGAGAGGGCGGAGTAGAGCGTCGTCGTCTTGCCGGAGCCGGTCGGGCCGGTGACGAGCACCATCCCGTACGGGCTCATGATGGCGTTCATGAAGTCCTGCTGCGCCTTCGGCTCCATGCCGAACTTCTCGAGGTCGAGGGAGAGGTTCCCCCGGTCGAGGATACGCAGCACGATCTTCTCGCCGAAGATCACCGGGAGCGTCGAGACGCGGAAATCGACGACCCGGTTCTTGATCTTCATCTTGATGCGGCCGTCCTGCGGCAGGCGACGCTCGGCGATGTTGAGCTGCGCCATGATCTTCACGCGCGACGTGAGCGCCGCCTTCATCTTCAGCGGCGGCCGCGTGATCTCCTGGAGCGCGCCGTCGATGCGGTAGCGCACCCGCAGCTCCTTCTCGTACGGCTCGATGTGGATGTCGGAGGCGCCGCGCAGCACCGCGTCCGTCAGGATGCCGTGCACCAGCTTGACGATCGGCGCCTCGTCGACCTGCGCCTGGAGCGCGGCGAGGGAGACCTCCTCGTCCTTCTCCTCGAGCAGCTCGACGTCATCGTCGCTGGCGATCTCGTCGAGGATGTCGGAGAGGCCGGTGTCCGCGGCCTCGTAGTACTTGTCGAGGAACTTGCGCAGCGTGTACTCGCCGGCGATGACGGGCTCGATCTCGTGGCGCGTGATGAACTTCAGGTCGTCGATCGCGCCCGGATCCGTCGGATTCGCCATGGCGACGGTGAGCACGCGGCCGACGCGCCGCAATGGCAGGACGAGCCGTTTCTGCGCCAGCTCCGCCGGGACGAGCTTGATGATCTTCGGGTCGATGACGACCCGGTTGAGGTCCACCGCCGGGACGCGATGCTGGCGGGCGAGCGCCCGCGTGAGCTGATCCTCGTCGACGTAGCCGAGCTTGACCAGCGCGTAGCCGACGCGCGTCCGGTTGACCCGGGCATCGTCGAGCGCGCGCGCGAGCTGCTCGGGCGTAATCAGCCCATCCCGGACGAGGAGTTCGCCGATCCGGTCGGTGGAACCCGCGACGCTTACAGTCGACATGCCTTTTTGCTGGATAGGCCGTTTTTCGGGGGGGTCGAGATCCGGGCGAGTAGGCGACCGGTCCCCCGGGTCGGACCGTCAGCGTTAAGGATCGACCCGTGATTGCAGTCGCTTTAACAGCGCCGGTCCGACCCCCTTGACCCGCTCCAGCTCCGCCACGGAGCGGAACGGTCCCGCCGAATCGCGGTAGGCGACGATGCGGCGCGCGAGCGCGGGGCCGATGCCGGGGAGGCGTTCCAGCTCCGCGGCGGTGGCGCGGCTGAGGGAGATCCGCTGGGTCGCGGGCGCGTCCGGGGGGGAG
>JADGGV010000625.1 GCA_019689775.1 Gemmatimonadota bacterium | reverse complement strand
GGCTCCGGCTCCGGCGTCGATCTCGGAGGAGGAGCGGGTGGAGGTGGGGGTCTGAGCGCTCTTCGGGCGCCCGGCTCCGCGGCCTGCCGGTTCTCTCGGCGCCCTTCGCGTGGCAAGAACGGACGCTGCGGTTGCCCGCGGGGGCAGCGGAACGCCCGGCTTCGCGGGTTGCCGTTCGACTCCCCGTTCCTCCTGCGACACGAGTGGACGCAGCGGGCGCCCGGGGACCGGGATGTCGTCGGGCGCCGAAGAGTGCGGGGATCGTGGAGACGGGATGCGAAAGACGGCGATTGTTCTGGCGGTTTTCTTCCTGGTGCTGTTCGGGGTGGCGAGCCGGTACCGGCTGGGGTGTCCGGGCCTGGGGAACGCCGCGGCGGCGCGCGGCTGGGCGGCGCTGCGGGCCGGGAAGCTGGACGCGGCGCGGCGGGCGTTCGAGGCGGCGCGCGGGCGGTGCCCGGCGCACGTCGGGGCGCGGACGGGGCTGGCGTACGTCGCGCTGCGGGCGGGGAACGAGCGGGAGGCGACGTCGCTGTTCGACGCGGTGCTGGCGACGGATTCGGGCGCGGTGGACGCGCTGGTGGGGCGGGGCGTGCTGGCGTGGCGGGCGGGCGACCTGGCGCGGGTGTACGCGCTGTTCGAGCGGGTGCGGCGGCTGGACCCGAGCCGGCCGGAGGCGGCGGAGTACCTGGCGCGGCTGCCGGAGGGGTTCGGGCCGGCGCCGGCGCGCCTGCCGCTGGTGGTGCCGGACACGACGGTGTACTGGTCGCGCGCGGTGGGGGACGGCTTCGAGGTGCGGACGGCGCGGGGATGGGCGCCGTTCTACGTGAAGGGGGTGAACCTGGGCTCGGCGCTGCCGGGGCGGAACCCGAGCGAGTTCCCGGACTCGGCGACGTACGCGGAGTGGGTGCGTGGGATCGGCGAGCTGGGGGCGAACACGATCCGCGTCTACACGCTCCATCCGCCGTCGTTCTACCGGGTGCTGGCGGCGTACAACGCGGCGCACCCGGACGCGCCGCTGTGGCTGATCCATGGGGTGTGGGCGGAGCTGCCGCCACGGGACGACTACGACGATCCGGCGTGGAAGGCGGGCTTCGAGCGTGAGATGCGCGACGTGGTGGACGTGCTGCACGGGCGGGCGGACATCGCGCCGCGGCCCGGGCACGCGGGCGGGCACTACACGGCCGACGTCTCGCGCTGGACGCTGGCGTACATCATCGGGCGGGAGTGGGAGCCGCACTCGGTGCAGGCGTACCAGGCGCTGCGGCCGGCGCCGCCGGCGTGGGCGGGGACGTACCTGACGGTGGCGGGCGGGACGGCGATGGACGTGTGGCTTGCGCGCGAGTGCGACTACCTCGTCGCCTACGAGATGGGGCGGTACCGGACGCAGCGGCCGATCGCGTACACGAACTGGCCGACGCTGGACCCGCTGCACCACGTGACGGAGGCGACGGCGCAGGAGGAGGCGGCGCTGCGGCGGAAGCGCGGGGAGGCTGTGGTGGAGGGGAGCGCGGCGTTCGCGGACGACGCGGTGGCGCTGGACGCGTCGCTCGTGGCGCCGACGGCGGCGTACCCGGCGGGCTACTTCGCCTCCTACCACATCTACCCGTACGCGCCGGACTTCATGGGGCTGGACCCCGTGTACGCGAAGGCGCGCTCGCCGTACGGGAGGTCGAGCTACTACGGCTACCTCCGGGAGCTGAAGCGGCATCACGCGGGGATGCCGGTGCTCGTGTCGGAGTACGGCGTGCCGGCGAGCCTGGGGATCGCGCACGTGCAGCCGAACGGCTGGCACCACGGCGGGCACACCGAGGCGGAGATGGCCGCGCTCGACGCGCGCATGACGCGCGAGATCGCGGCGGCCGGGATGGCGGGTGGGATCGTGTTCGCGTGGATGGACGAGTGGTTCAAGAAGAACTGGCTGACGCGGCCGTTCGCGATCCCGCTGGAGCGCAACCGGCTGTGGCTGAACGTGATGGACCCGGAGCAGCGCTACGGGATCGTGGCGATGGAGGCGGGGCCGCCGGAGTCGGAGCGGCCGCTGTCCGCGCGGCTCGACGCGTGGCGGGCGGTGCCGCCGCTGTACGTCGGCGAGGACGGCGCGACGCTGCGGGCGCGGGCGGACGAGGCGTACCTGAGGATCGCGTATTTCCCGGGAGCGGGAGCGGGACGACTGCGGGGCGAACGGCGGGCGGGGGCGCCTGAGCTGCTCGTGGGGTTCGACGTGTCGCGGGCGGACGCGGGGGCGTTCCGGTGGCCGGGAC
>JADGGV010000624.1 GCA_019689775.1 Gemmatimonadota bacterium | reverse complement strand
AGCACCAGCCGCGCCCCCTCCGCCGCGAGCCGCCTCGCCACCTCCAGGCCGATCCCGCTCGACGCCCCCGTCACCACCGCCGTCCAGCCCATCAGCCCCGCCACCTCACCCTCCGATCCCGCGCGACGTGCACAGACGCAGGAACTCCTCCCGCGTCTTCGGATCCTCCCGGAACGCGCCCCGCACCGCGCTCGTCACCATCCGCGAGTTCTGCTTCTCCACCCCCCGCATCATCATGCACAGGTGCTGCGACTCGATGACCACGCCGACGCCCACCGGCCGCAGCACGTCCTCCATCGCCTGCGCGATCTGCTCCGTCAGCCGCTCCTGCACCTGGAGCCGCCGCGCGAACACCTCCACCAGCCGCGCCACCTTCGACAGCCCCACGATCCGCCCCTTCGGGATGTACGCCACGTGCACCTTCCCGAAGAACGGCAGCAGGTGGTGCTCGCACAGCGAGTACATCTCGATGTCCTTCACCAGAACCATGTTCCGGTGGTCTTCCTCGAAGATCGCATCCCCCACCACCCGCCGTACGTCCATCTGATAGCCGCGCGTCAGCCAGTGCAGGCTCTTCTCCACCCGCTCGGGCGTCCGCCGCAAGCCCTCCCGCTCCACGTCCTCGCCCAGCCGCCGCAGCATCTCCCGCACCAGCTCGTCGAAGGGCACCTCCGCGAGCCCGGTGCGCGCCGCCGCCGCGCCGCCGTCCGTCCGTTCCGGCTCCACCATCCACGTCCTTCCCTTCGACCCGGGCCTCAGCCGCCGTCGTACTCCACGTAGTTCCGCGGCGTCTCCCACAGCACCAGCCGCGCCAACCGCACCCCCGCCGGCAGCCCCTCGGCGATGCGCCGCCAGATCGCCACCACCAGGTTCTCCGTCGTCGGGATCACGCCCTCCAGCCACGGGACGTCCAGGTTCAGGTTCCGGTGGTCCACATCCCCGATCACCCGCCCCTCCACCAGCTCCCGCAGCAGCTTCAGGTCCAGCACGAACCCCGTCGTCGGATCGACCTCCCCCTCCACCGTCACGTCCAACTCGTAGTTGTGCCCGTGCCAGTTCGGGTTCGCGCAATCCCCGAAAACCTCCGCGTTGCGCTCCGCGCTCCACTCCTCCCGCCCCAACCGGTGCGCCGCGCTGAAGTGCAGCCTCCGCGTGACTCGAACTCGTGGCATCTCCTGGCTCCTGCGGGCGCGACCCGCCCGCGTGCGCCTCGCCATCGCGGGCCCGTACCGTCCGCGTGGCGCCAAGCTCGTATCCCCGCCCGGCGCCCGCAAGCCGGACGCCCGACTCGCGGCCAAAAACGACGGCCGGCCCGCGGTTGCCCACGGGCCGGCCAGTCGTTCGTACTGAAGGGAATTTTTTGGAGCCCAGTCGATAACGACTGGTAACCTCCCCTCACCTTCCGCCGTCCTCGCGCGGAGGCGTGACGTCCAGCTCGGGAGTCGGCTCCGTAGGAGTGTGCTGTCGGCCCAAAAATTGGCCCCCCAGTACGCCCGACTCGGGACCTAAACTAGCGGCCGCCCCGCCGCCGGTCAATGCTGCGACGCCCTACGGCACGATGTCCGGGCGCGTGTGATACAGCGCCAGCACGGTCGCCCGGTCCGCCTCCGAGAGCCCGGCCGCCGCCGCCCGCGCGCCCATGATGTCCGCGTCGTTCGGTGAGTGGCGCCCGATCCCCAGCACGTGCCCCAACTCGTGCGTCACCGTGCGCCGTGCCCGCGCCGTGTCCCCCGCCAGCGACGCCAGCACCTGCACGAGCATCTTCACCCGCCCGCCGCTCGCCGAGCCCTTCAGCGGGAACGTCTGGAGCCGCGTCGGCGGCGTCGCCAGGCAGAACGTCGTCACCGCGATCCCCGTCAGCTCCGGCTCGCACTGGCTCGTCTCCACCGGCAGCGGGACCGCGGTCCACACCAGCACGACGTCGGCGTCCTCGAGCCTCGACGCCGGCGCGATCCGGTACTCGCCGTACTTCACCACGGCGTTCCACGCCGCCGCGCCCTGCTCGAGCGCGCGGACGAGCGCCGCCGTCGCGGCCGCATCGCCGCCGTCGGCGTAGACGCGGATCGTCGAGCCCGACGGCCACCGGAGCACCGTCCCGCTCCCGTCCGTCGGCAGCGCGAAATCGTAGGCGCCCGGCAGCGCCGGCACCGTTGGCGCATCGCACGCCGCGACCAGCGCCGCCGCCGCGAGCGCCGCCACGCCCACCGCCCTCATCGCGCGACCCCCGTGCCGATCCCCACCTGGAGCAGCGCCCGGTACGC
>JADGGV010000623.1 GCA_019689775.1 Gemmatimonadota bacterium | reverse complement strand
ACCGAGATCAACACCCTGCATATCGGCGGCAGGGTCAGTTGTGTTTACGCGCCGCTCGTACAGCCGCGCCAGCGGCGGGACCACGTCCGCCAGCGCCAGCGCCGTGCGCGCCCCGCCCTCCCCCCGCGGGTACGCCCGCAGCAGTTGCAGCACCTCCTCCAGCCGCGCCACCTCCGAGCCCAGCATCTCGACCAGCGGCTCGCCGGCATGGTCCAGCGCCAGGATGTGCGCGATCCCCGCCAGCGCCGAGATCCGGTCGCTCAGGTCGTGCGCAACCCCCGCCACCAGCTCGTCCGTCACCTCACGCCACACCGCCTCGACTCTCACCCCGCTCGCTCCAGTTTTCCCGCCCGCCGCCGATACTGTGGACGTGATCGGACCCGGCCTCGCGGCCGCGCACCCTCTGCATGGATCCGGAACGTGTTCCTGGCGCTCGGACTGGCCATCGTATTCGGCAGCATCATCCTGGGTTACACCATGCACGGCGGCAACGTCGGCGTGCTCATCCAGGTCACCGAATACATCATCATCGGCGGCGCCGGCTTCGGGGCCATGCTCGTCGGCAACGGCCCGTCCGTCGTCGTGCGCACGTTCAAGGCCATCCTCGGGCTCCTCAAGCCGACGGCGTTCAACCGTACCGCCTACGCCGAGCTGCTACAAGTCCTCTACGAGGTCTTCTACACGGCCCGCCGCGACGGCCTCGTCGGCATCGAGTCCCACATCGAGAACCCCGAGAAGAGCGAGCTCTTCCGGAAGTACCCGACGTTCCACTCGAATCATCACGCCGTGAGCTTCCTCGCCGACACCATGAAGGTCATGCTCACCGGCGCCGTCGAGGACCACCACCTCGCCGAGATCCTCGAGCTCGACCTCGAGCGCTACCACGAGGAGGCGATGGTCGTCCCCAACGCCCTCAACCGCGTCGGCGACGCCATGCCCGGCTTCGGCATCGTCGCCGCCGTCCTCGGCGTCGTCATCACCATGGGCCACATCGGCGGCTCCGCCGCCGAGGTCGGCGAGAGCATCGCCGCCGCCCTCGTCGGCACGTTCCTCGGCATCCTCCTCTCCTACGGCGTCATCGGCCCGATCGCCCAGGCCATCGAGGGCCGCGCCCGCGGCGAGGACGCCTACATGCGCTGTATCCGCACCGCGCTCCTCTCCTTCTCCCGCGGCGACCCGCCCATCACCTCCGTCGAGTTCGCCCGGCGCAACATCGAGCCCGAGGACCGGCCCTCCTTCGCCGAACTCGAGGAGATGACGCGTAAGAGGGGGAAGGCCGCGTGAGCGCCGCCAAGAAGGGGAAGGAGAGCCGCCCCATCATCGTCGTCCGCAAGAAGGCCCACCACGGCGGCCACCACGGCGGCTCCTGGAAGGTCGCCTACGCCGACTTCGTCACCGCCATGATGGCCTTCTTCCTGGTCATGTGGATCCTCGGCATGGACAGCCATACCAAGGACCTCATCCAGGGCTACTTCACCAACCCCGTCGGCTTCAAGAAGGCCTACTCCTCCGGCGAGAACCCCCTCTCCATGGGCAACTCGCCCTCCAATCTCGACGTCCGCCGCATCGCGCTCCTCGCGCGCGACTTCCAGCGCGTCCGCTTCGAGCAGGTCCGCGAGCAGATCCGGCGCCGCCTCTCCGACGACGCCGAGCTCCGCGCCCTCGCCGGCCAGGTCGAGATCGTCATCACCCGCGAGGGCCTCCGCATCGAGCTCCTCGAGGCCGGCGAGGGCAACACCTTCTTCGCCACCGGCTCCGCCACCGTCACGCCGGCCGCCGAGCGCCTCCTCGTCACCATCGCCGAGTCCATCGCCGATCTCCCCAACCCCATCGTCATCGAGGGGCACACCGACGCCAGGCCCTACGGCTCCGGCGCCTACACCAACTGGGAGCTCTCCGCCGACCGCGCCAACGCCGCGCGCCGCGTCCTCACCGCCGGCGGCGTCGACCCCGAGCGCGTCACCGAGGTCCGCGGCTACGCCGACCGCGACCTCCGCCTCCCCCACGCGCCGCTCGCCGCCGCCAATCGCCGCGTCTCCATCCTCCTGCCGTTCCAGGAGCCCAAGCTCCTCCAGAACTACCACCCCGGCGACCCGCTCAGCATCCCCCGCGCCGGCAACTGAACCGAAGCCCCCTGATCCCTTCCGCTTCCGCACCCGCTCCCCGAAACGAAGCCGCCCGCCCTTCGCACCCCCAAGAAGGACGGGCGATCCCCTCGCTCCGAGCCACTCCGCCGTTCCGCCGCCCCTATCCCCCCAACT
>JADGGV010000622.1 GCA_019689775.1 Gemmatimonadota bacterium | reverse complement strand
CCCTTGAACCCCGCCTTCCCCGAGCTCCCCCACGCCACCACGTTCCCGCTCATGTCCGTGATCGTGACCAGCGTGTTGTTGAAGGTCGCCTTGATGTGCGCGATCCCTTCCGCATCGACGTGGCGGCGCGCCCGCTTCGGCCGCGCGCCCTTCTTCGGCTGCGCCATGTGTTCTCGTCTCCCTGGACGTCGAGCTTACTTCTTGGGCGCCTTCTTCTTCCCCGCAATCGCACGCCGCGGACCCTTGTGCGTCCGCGCGTTCGTGTGCGTCCGCTGACCCCGAACCGGCAAACCCCGCCGGTGCCGCAGCCCCCGGTAACACCCGATGTCCATCAACCGCTTCACGTTCATGGACACCTCGGTCCGCAGCGCACCCTCCACCTTCAACTGGCTCTCGATGATCCGCCGCAGCCGGTTCACCTCTTCGTCCGTCAGCTCGTGCACCCGACGATCCGGGTTCACCCCCGTCTGCTGAAGGATCCGCTGCGACGTCGGCAGGCCGATGCCGTAGATGTACGTGAGTGCGATCTCCACCCGCTTGTTCCGCGGGAGATCCACGCCTGCGATACGCGCCATATCACCCCTGCCGCTGCTTGTGCCGCGGGTTCTTCTTGCAGATGACTCGCACCACGCCCGCGCGGCGGATCACCTTGCAGTGCTCGCAAATCGGCTTGACGCTGCTACGGACCTTCATGGCTCCTCGCCATGTGTGGGTTCATGGGACAGCTTTTTAATGTACACGCCACCTCGCCGCCGATCAACCCCCAACCCCCAACGACGTCAGGATCTTCGGCCCGCCCGCGACCACCGCGACCGTGTGCTCGAAGTGCGCGCTCCGCCGCCGGTCCGCCGTCACCACGGTCCAGCGGTCGGGCAGCGTGCGCACCTCGGGACGCCCCTCGTTCACCATCGGCTCGATGCAGAGCACCATGCCGACCTCGAGCACGAGCCCCTTGCCGGGGCGGCCGAAGTTGGGCACCTGCGGCTCCTCGTGCGGCGCGCGGCCGATGCCGTGGCCGACGAGGTCGCGCACGACGCTGAAGCCGGCGGCTTCGGCAGTTCGCTGGACGGCGTGGCCGATGTCGCCGAGGCGGTTGCCGGGAAGCGCGTGGGCGATGCCGCGGTGCATGGCCTCACGGGTGACCTCGAGCAGGCGATTCGCCTCGTCGTCGATCTCGCCGACACCGAGCGTCACGGCGGCATCGGCGTACCATCCCTCGAGCTTGACGCCGGCGTCGAAGCTGACCAGGTCGCCCTCCTTGAGGGTGCGGCCCGCGCTCGGGATCCCGTGCACGACCTCGTTGTTGAGCGAGATGCAGACGCTCTTGGGGAAGCCGTAGAGCCCCTTGAAGGCGGGCTCGGCGCCCTCGTGGTCGCGAATGAAGCCGTCGGCGAAGGCGTCCAGCTCGGCGGTGGTCACGCCGGGCCGGAGCTGCGCGGGGAGGGCCTCGAAGAGGCGGGCGAGGATGCCGCCGGCGCGCCCGATCGCTTCGATCTCCTGGGGGGTCTTGAGCGAGATCACGCGACGGTCTTTCGCGACACGGCGTCCAGGGCGTTTGCCAGCGCGTCCTGCACCTCGGGCACGGGGCGGTCGCCCGGCACCCGGATCACGGGGCGGCCGGTGCGCTGGTAATGGGCGAGGACCGGCTCGGTCTGCTCGCGGAAGACCTCGAGCCGCCGCCGGACGGTCTCCTCGTTGTCGTCCGCGCGCGCGACGAGCACGCCGCCGCAGCGGTCGCAAACGTCCGCGGTCCGGGGCGGATCGTAGTAGATGTTGTAGACCGCGGAGCAGCCGGAGCAGGTCCGGCGCCCGCTCAACCGCTTGACGATCACATCGTCGGGGACCTCGAGCACGAGGACGGCGTCGATGTCGCGCCCCATGGCGCGGAGCAGGTCGTCGAGCGCCTCCGCCTGCGCGAGCGTGCGGGGGAAGCCGTCGAAGATCGCGCCGCCGCGGGCCGCCTCCGAGTCGAGCGCCTCGCGCACCATGCCGAGGATGACGTCGTCGGGGACCAGCTCGCCGGCCTCCATGTACGTGCGCGCCTGCTGGCCGAGCGGCGTGCCCTGCCGCAGTGCCTCGCGCAGCAGATCGCCCGTCGCGATGCGGGGAATGCCGAGTCGCTCGGCAAGGAGGGCGCCCTGCGTCCCTTTGCCGGCACCCGGCGGCCCGAAGAGGATCACGTTCATGAGGTACCGTTGCCGTGTGTGAAGACGGGCGGGGGGGCCCGCCCCCCGCCCCGCGCCCCCCCCCCGCGGCGCCCCCGGGGGCGCGGGT
>JADGGV010000621.1 GCA_019689775.1 Gemmatimonadota bacterium | reverse complement strand
GGCCGGCCCCGTCGCCGCCTCCCACGGCCGCAGGGCGCGAAACCGCCGGCCGGCCCCCAGCGGAGCGAAGCGCGACGGGATCCGACGGCCCCTCCTCACCCCCAGCGCCGCGCAGCGGCGCGGAATCCAGTGCCCGAAGGGCACGGAATCCAGGCGCGCCGCGCCGGAATCCAGCGGAGCGAAGCGGAGCGCAATCCGAGTCCGGCTTTTCCGGGAGGTCGGGTCCGGGCGCCGAGGATTCGTCAAGCGCCGTTCCCGGATCTGGGCTGTCCTCCTGCCGGCAGCCGATCCCGTGGGAACAGCCGGATTCCGCTTCGCTGGATTCCGCGGCGCGCTGCGCCGCTGGATTCCGCTTCGCTGGATTCCGCGCCTGCGGCGCTGGATTCCGGCGCTTCGCGCCTGGATTCCGCTCCGCTTCGCTCCGCTGGATTCCGGGGGCTGCGCCCGCTGGGGGCGTACGGGTGGAGGCGCTGGATTCCGGGGCTTCGCCCCGGGATTCCGCGTCGCTCCACAGGATTGCGCGGGCTGCGCCCACCGGGCGGGAGTCGGTGGGATCGCGTCCCTCCGCATCATCGGCGAGCACCTCCACGGTGCAATCCCATTCCCCCTCCTTCAGGCACGGCCCCAGCACCGTGACGCCGTGCCGGCGCGCGTCGTGCACCAGCGTCGCCGGCGGGTAGAACCCCATCGGCCAGGCGTTCAGCAGGCCGAGGTAGAACTCGGCCGGGAAGTGGGCCTTCAGGTACGCCGTCGCGTAGGCGATGAGCGCGAAGCTCCAGGCGTGGGACTCGGGGAAGCCGTAGTTCGCGAAGGAGCGGAGGTCGTCGACGATCCCGGCCGCGGCCTCGGCGGACAGCCCGGTCCGCTCCGCGATCCGCAGCCCGAGCCGCTCGAGCACCGCCTCCAGCTTCGCGATCTTGCGGTAGTGCCCCATGGCCCGGCGCAGCTCGTCGGCCTCGGCCGCCGAGAAGCCGCCCAGCGCCATGGAGATCGCCATCGCCTGCTCCTGGAAGATCGGGATCCCGTACGTCCGGCGCAGGATCGGCTCCAGCAGCGGGTGCGCGTACGTGACCGGCTCCAGCCCGCGCCGGCGGCGCGTGTACGGTCGCACGAACTTCGCCTGGATCGGGCCCGGCCGGATCAGCGCGACCTGCACCACGAGGTCGTAGAGCCGCTCCGGCCGCGTCTGGAGGATCGATTGGATCTGCGCCCGGCTCTCGATCTGGAACGTCCCGACCGTGTCGCCGGCGGCGATCATCTCGAACGTCTTCGGGTCGTCCGTCGGCAGCCGGTACAGCTCCAGCCGCTCCCCCGTCCGCTTCTCGATCGCGTCGAACGCCAGGTGCACCGCCGATAGCCCGCCCAGGCCGAGGAAGTCGAACTTCGGCACCCCGGCGGCATCCAGGTCGTCCTTGTCGAACTGGAGGATCGTCCGGCCCATCGTCGTCTCCTCGATGGGCATGAACTCCCCCAGCGGCTCCGACGACAGCACGAAGCCGCCCGGGTGCGTCGAGCGCAGCCGCGGCACGCCGTCGAGCGCCCGCAGCGCCGCGAGCAGCGCCTTCCCCCGCGGCCCGGCGAGGTCGAGGCCCACCGTCGCCGCCAGCCCCTCCTCCAGCAGCTTCGCCCCCCGCGCCGGCGACTGGCCGCGCATGCGCTTCGACAGCGCGAACGCCACCTGCGCCGGGTAGCCCAGCGCCCGCATGACGTCCTGAAGCGCCGAGGGCGCGTGGTACTCCTGCGTCACCGCCGTGATCGCCGCGTGCGACCGGCCGTAGCGGGAGTACATGTAGTCCAGCACCTCCTCCCGCCGGTGCATCTCGAAGTCGACGTCGATGTCCGGCGCCTCCGTCCGCCCGTCCGTCCGCACCTCCGACAGGAAACGCTCGAACAGCAGCCCGTGCTTGACCGGGTCGACCGCCGTGATCCCCAGGCAGTAGGCCACCGCCGAGTTCGCCGCGCTCCCCCGCCCCTGGCACAGGATCCCCCGCTGCCGCGCGAAGCTGACCGCGTCGTGCATGACCAGGAAGAACCCTGCGAAGCCGAGCCGCTCGATCACGCCCAGCTCGTGCTCGAGCTGCGCCGTCTGCCGCGCGTCCAGCTCCCCCCACCGCTCGCGCGCCCCCCGGTAGCACAGCTCCCGCAGCCACCGATCGTCGTCGTACCCCGCCGGCACCCGGAATCGCGGCAGCGGCGGCCGCACCCACTCCAGCCGGAAATCACAGTCCAGCGCGATCTCGTGCGCCGCCTCGAGCCCCGCCTCCCGCCCCGCCCCCAAC
>JADGGV010000620.1 GCA_019689775.1 Gemmatimonadota bacterium | reverse complement strand
GGATAGAGGGGCGTCGTGGGGGGCAACCACTTGGGGGGACCGGTGGAGCACGGGTCACCGGTCCCCCCATTGCATCATCATCCGGCGTCGAGGGCGGCATCCGGCGTCGAGGGCGCGATCCGGCGTCGAGGGCGGCGCCGCCCGGATCGAACTCCAGCTCTTGGATGCGTCCGCCCCCTCTCAAGCTCTCTTTCTCCGTGCCCTCTTCCCGGCCCCCTCGGATTCCCGGGCATCCCCGTCCGCCGGCGCGGCGCCCCGGGGCCCCACGCGTGAATCAGGCGTTCGGATCGACGACGACGCTCCCCTTCATGAACGGGTGCGGCGTGCAGTGGTAGTCGAACGTGCCGGCCTGGTCGAAGCGGTGGCCGAACGTCTTCCCCGCCGGGAGGAGCGGCGAGTCCCAGACGCCCGTGTCGGAGGTCGTCGTGTGCGGGTCGGCCGCGGCGTCGCAGTTCACCCAGGTGACCGTCGTGCCCGGGCGTACCCGGATCGACGCGGGCTGGAACGAGAAGTCGCGGATCACCACGATCGCCTTGCCGGGGCCGATCAGGTCGCGGAAGTCCGAGATCTGGCAGGAGCCGCCGACGGTGCTGAGGTCCGGGCCCGCCGCCGTGCGGTCCGAGAAACAGCTCGTGAACACCGGCATCCCCACCAGGAGAGCCGTGGTCGCGGCCAGGCGCCGCCGGGTCTTCGCTCGCATGGGCATCACCGGACCACCACCACACCCTTCATGAACGGGTGCGGCGTGCAGTGGAAGTTGTAGGTGCCAGGACGGGTGAACGTGTGGCGCCAGGTCTTGCCGGGCTCGATCACCCCGGAGTCGAACGAACCGTCGTCGGCCGTGACGCTGTGCGGCACCGGGTCGCGGTTCGTCCACACGATCGTCGTCCCCGCCGCCACCTGGAGCCGGGCCGGCCCGAACGCCAGGTTCGAGATCGTCGCGCGCGAGACCGCGCCCGCCCGCCGCGCCAGCCTCGTGGGCGCCGCCCGGTCCGGCGCGGGCGCGCGCCGAGCCGTGTCGGCCGACGGTGCAGTCGGCGCCGGTGTCGGCGCGGCGGCCACCGCCACCCCGCTGTCGGCCGGCGCCGCCTTCGCGGCGGCCGCCGGCGTCGCCGTGAGCGCCGGGTCCACGGCTGCCGCCCCGGGCGCGGGCGGCGCCGCGGCCGTCGCCGTGCGGCCGAAGAACCGCCCGAGCGTGATCGGCACCGTGAACTCGAAGCCGTAGCGACGCTGGCGCCCGCCGCGCGAGGCGCCCTCTAGCGTCGCCGAGTTCGTGTTCGTCACCTGGAGCGACAACGTGTGCGGCGTGTACGGCAGCGCGAACTGGAGCCCCGCGCCCCACGCCGCCCGCACCGTGTCGCCCGCGTTCACCGGCACGCCGAGGTCCGCGCCCAGCGCGAACCAGCGACCCAGCCGCACGACCGCGCCGCCCGCCGCCACCACCCGCGTCTCCGCCCGGTCGTAGGCGTGGCCGAGGACCCGCCCCTCCGCCTGGAGCCGCACCGGGCCGAAGCCGCGCGCCAGCACCAGCGCGCCGTCCACGCTCTGCGCCGCCAGGTTGTAGCCGGCCTGCACCGCCGCCGCGACCGGCGCCCCCGCATCCGTCGACCACGGCGCCCACCGCCCGAAGAACTCCCACTCGTTCGGGTAGCGCTCCGCGACGTCCGAATTCGTCGCGTAGTTCGCCCCGACCATCAGCGACGAGCCGACCCCCGCCCCCAGCAGGAAGGTCGGGTAGTTCGTCACCTTCCGCGTCGGCGCGCTCCCCACCTGGAAGCGATGCAGGAAGTTGAACTGGAGTCGCCCCGCCGGCGCGACCCACGCCCCGGCGATGTTCGGCGAGCGCTCCAGCAGCGATTGGCCCGCCGCCGCCACCACGGGCGGCGACACGGCCGCGACCAGCAGGATGGGTATCACTCGTCGCACGGGTCTGCTCCCTCCACACCGGCCGACCGCGCCGGCATCCGTGGGGTGGCTGACGGAACCGGCACCGGTCCCGCCCGCGGGTCCACGCCCGGCCCCCCGGCGCCGCGTCGCGCGCCGGAAAACCGAGGTATTCCCACGTGAAATTGGTGTAAGGCGAAGTCTCAGCGCTGAGCGGTTGTTCCCGGGGGCGGGCCGGCGCCGGCGGCATCGCGGGGCGATCTACGCCGGCGCGGCGCGGCCGACCCTGCCGCCGGCACGGCCGGGACCGATTCGCGCGGGGCGTCGCGGGGACGCTCCCGCGTGGCCGCCCCGGTGCCGGCCGACCCACGCCGGCGGCCACGGCCTCGATCCCCGCCGTCC
>JADGGV010000619.1 GCA_019689775.1 Gemmatimonadota bacterium | reverse complement strand
GGTCTTGCCGGCCAAGTTGCCGAACCTGCTGGTCAACGGCTCCTCGGGCATCGCCGTGGGGATGGCCACGAACATCCCGCCCCACAACCTGCGCGAGGTGGCGGCGGCGGTGCGGCACCTGGTCGCGCACCCCGACTGCACGGTGGACGATCTGTTTCGGCACCTGCCGGGGCCGGACTTCCCGACGGGCGGCTTCGTGTTGGGGGTCGAGGGGATCCATCAGGCGTACCGCACGGGGCGGGGCCGGATCGTGATGCGGGCGCGGGTGCAGAAGGAGACGAAGCGGGGCGGGAAGGAGCAGCTCGTGGTGACGGAGCTGCCGTACGGCGTCTCGAAGTCGAAGGTGGTCGAGCAGATCGCGGAGCTGGTGCGGCTGCGGAAGCTGGAGGACGTCTCGGACCTGCGGGACGAGTCGGATCGGGACGGGATGCGGATCGTGATCGAGCTGAAGCGGGGCGCGAAGCCGCAGCCGATCCTGAACATGCTGTACAAGCACACGTACCTCCAGGCGACGTTCGGCGCGATCATGCTGGCGCTCGATCACGGGCGTCCGCGGGAGATGACGCTGAAGGAGATGCTGGAGCGCTACCGGGATCACCGTCTGGAGGTGATCCAGCGGCGGACGCGCTTCGACCTGGAGAAGGCGAAGGAGGAGGCGCACATCGTCGAGGGCCTGCTGATCGCCCTCGATCACATCGACGCGGTGATCGCGATCATCCGCAAGTCGAAGGACCGGGCGGACGCGTCGGCGAAGCTGCGCCAGCGGTTCGAGCTGTCGGAGGCGCAGGCGGATGCGATCCTGAACATGCGGCTGGCGAAGCTGACGTCGCTCGAGACGCAGGAGCTGCGCGACGAGCTGGAGGCGCTGCGCGCGCGGATCGCGGAGCTGGAGCGGATCCTGGAGAGCCCGAAGCGGCAGCTGGAGGTGCTGATCACGGAGCTGGACGAGGTCGTGGCGCAGTTCGGCGATGCGCGGCGCACGACGATCCTGAAGGGCGACGCCGAGCTGGCGATGGAGGACCTGGTCGCGCAAGAGGACGTGGTCATCACGATGAGCCACCAGGGCTACATCAAGCGCGTGCCGATGGACCTGTATCGGCGGCGGCTGACGCGGGGGAAGGCGCTGGCGGGGATGGACCGCTACGAGGACGATTTCCTGGAGCACGTCTTCGTGGCGAACACGCACGAGACGCTGGTGTTCTTCACGACCACGGGGCAGGCGCTGGCGCTCCCGGTGCTGGACGTGCCGGAGGCCGGGCGCGCGAGCCGCGGGAAGGCGTTCTATCAGCTCCTGAACCTGGACCGCTCCACGGAGATCGCGGCGCTCGTCTCGGTGACGGAATTCTCGCCGGAGCGCTCGCTCCTGTTCCTGACCGCGGGCGGCACCGTGAAGCGGACGACGCTCGACCAGTTCGCCAACATCCGGGCCGGCGGGATCGCGGCGATCAAGCTCCAGCCACGCGACCGGCTCCTCGACGTGCAGCTCTCGGACGGGACGAACGACGTGGTGCTGGTCACGCGGAACGGCCGGGCGATCCGCTTCCCCGAGACGGAGGTGCCCCTCATGGGCCGGGTCGCGCAGGGCGTCGCCGGGATCAAGATGAAGGAAGGCGACCGCGTCGTCGGGATGGTGGTGGTGCGCCGGGAGGCGACGCTCTGCACCGTGACGACGCAGGGCTACGCGAAGCGCACGCCGGTCACGGACTACCCGGTGCAGCGGCGCGGCGGCCTCGGCACGCTGACGCTCGAGGTGACGGAGAAGAGCGGGAAGCTGGTCGCCGCCAAGGAGCTGCTCGAGGGCGACGAGCTGATGATCATCACCGCCGGCGGCGGCGCGATGCGCGTCGCGGCGGCGGACATCCCGGAGCAGGGTCGGACGACGCAGGGGAAGCAGGTCATCGCGCCGATCGACGGAGACCGGGTGGTGGAGGTGGCTCGCGTCGCGAAGGAGCGGGAGGACGGCTCGGGCGGCGGCGGCGCGGTGGAGAGCGAAGAGGATCAGCTCGAGCTGATCGCCGAGGCGGGCGAGGCGTGAGCGGGCCGGCGCGCGGTCTCGCGGCGCGTCCGCTCACGCCTGTGGCGCGAGCCCGCGCAGGAAGCCGTGCAGCTCGCGGTTGAAGATCTCCGGCGCCTCCATGCAGGAGACGTGGCCAACGCCGGGGATCACACGGAGGCTCGCGGAGGGCATGCCCTCCGCGAGCCGCTGCGCATCCGCGAGCGGGATGATCGCGTCGTCGGCGCCGGCCCCCCCCCCCCCCCGCCCCGCGAGGGGGGGGCGGGGCGGCG
>JADGGV010000618.1 GCA_019689775.1 Gemmatimonadota bacterium | reverse complement strand
GTCGCCGTCAGCGTGTGCGGCCCGTTCAGGAACGACGGCGTGCCCAGCGAGTCCTTCAACGCCGCCGTGTTGATCGGGCAGATCACCTGCACGACGTCCGCCTCGTTCGTCGTCGCCTCGCCGCGCGAGCCCGACGTGAACGACTGCGAGCAGACCGTGTTCGAGTCGAGCTTCACGTCCACCCGGCTCACCTGCGCGCCCTGCGGCACGTCCAGGTTCAGGATGACGTTGATCTGACCCGCGATGTTCTGCGTGTTGACCGTACCACCGCCCGGAGCCGTGATGTCCGCGATCGAGATCGCGACCACCGACGTCGTGTCCGGCCCCGGCGTCGTCGTGATGTTGACCACGCCCGCGCCCTTCGCGGTCTGGTCCTGCACCGACGTCGCCGTGATCGTCACCGACGGGCCCTCGTTCGCCGTGGGTGCCCGCAGCACCGTGACCTTACCGGTCGCGTCCACGCTCACGAGCGCCGAGTTGCTCGAGCTCCACGTCACATCCTTGCTGCCGTTGGCGTCACCGCCCGTCACCGTGGCGACGAACTGACCGGACTGCCCCACGCCGAGCGTGAGCGCCGGCGGAACCACCGTCACCGCGACCGGCTGGGGCGGAATCACGGTCGTGTTGTCCGAACACGCCGCGAGTCCGAGGGTCGTCAGCGCCAAAAGCACTGCGCCCCTGGTTACGAACGTTCGAGGACTCATTGGCCTCCTCCGGTTAAGGAGAGAGAGGGTTCACTACTGCCCTGCTGCGAGAACTGCATCCTGCTGGACTGCGTACTGCCGCGTGCATCGTGAGCCCAAACTGCGGGACTGCGCCTGCGGACGCACGACACTCGAGATCGCTGCCACCTCCTTGTTGCGGGATTAGACGGCACAAGGGCTCACGGCCCCGCTTTCGCGGACCGTAGAACCCGGAGACGTCAAGCGCATCGTCTGTTTCGCGCGCCCCGCACGACTTTGCCGACAACCGGGCGGAGCGGGACACACTTTACCCCCGGGGCCGTATGGCGTCAAGAGGCGCCGTGCCTCGACCGGTCCTTCAGGGGGAGTATCGGCCGCTGGTTGCCTCCGGCCGATCGGGGGTCCAAGCTAATGCGGCCGGTGCCATAGTCAAGGCTCATGGCCGCGCGCTCCTGTCAGCGCCTCCGCGGCCATATCTTCAAGTTGCTACGCATCAATCATATACGCCCCGCCCAAGCCCGGCCGCGCGCCTACCGCACCGCGAGGATGTCGACCACCAGCCGCGCCGGCGACCGCAGCTCCAGCGTTCGGTAGCGGTTCGGGTGCGCGAGCCCCAGCACCCAGGTCACGTCGCCCTCGAAGTCGCAGGTCGAGCGCAGCTCCCGCAGGTTCGCGAGCCGGGCCGCCCTCGGCGGCGCCGCGATGGTGGGCCGCCCCGCTTCGTCGTGCGCCTGCGCGCCCTGGAACCGCACCTGTAGCCAGGCCTCGCCCGCGACCGGCACCACGTTCCCCGAACCGCACGCCCTGACCGGCCGGTCCACGTACTCGACCTGATAGCTCGGCAGCCGGTCCCGGAACTCGAACACCACGCGCTCGAAGCCGGCGTGCCCCGCGACCCGGATCGCGCGCAGCGTCGCGGGCGGACCCGGGTGCGCCTGCGCCACGATCCCCGCGCTCCACGTCGACGTGTCCTGCCCCGGCGCGGACCGCGCCGCCGGAGCGGGAGCGGACGCCGTCGGCGCCGTGTCGGACGTCCCCGCCTCCGCGCCGGCCTGCGCCGGAGCGGTTCCGCTCGCCGCGGCGGGGAGCGGTGGCGGCTCGTCCGGCGGCGGCCGGTCGCCCGCGCCGCCGCCGCACGCCAGCACGGCGCTCAACAGGACCAGCGTTCGGACGGCAGCGCGCAACGGTCACCTCTGGCTGGGGAAAACGGCGGGTCATCTCCGCATGACGCCCCGGGCCGACGTCTAGTCGAGCCGGCGGAGCGCCACCTCGCGCGACAGCGCCTCGACGTCGGCGCGGCGCAGCAGCTCCGCGCCACGTCCGAGGAGGACGGCCGTGCCCGCGGCGACGCCCGCGCGCAGCGCCTCCGGCGCCTCCGCGCCCGCGCAGCGGGCCAGCAGGAACGCCGCGAGGAAGGCGTCTCCCGCGCCGACCGCGCTCCCGTCGGCCTGCCGCGGTGCGATCGCGTGCCAGCGCCCGGCGCCGGTCGCGCACACCGCGCCGGCCTCCCCCAGCGTGACCGCCGCGATCGGGGCGAACCGCCGCAGCGCCGCGGCCGCGGCGCCCGCCCCGCCCGCGGCGGGGCCCCCCCCGCCGCGGAGGCGCG
>JADGGV010000617.1 GCA_019689775.1 Gemmatimonadota bacterium | reverse complement strand
GCGCCACCCCGGCTTGCCCCCTCCCGGACGCCCGCGCATCTTTTTCGCTGCCTCGGGTGTACGCATCGGAAACTCCCGGCAGGTCTCAAGGAGAACAGCGTGCCTCAATCACGACGGGCGACGCCGCAGAAGTCGTCCTACCGCTCCTTCTACTGGATCCTCGGCGCGATCGCCGTCGTCGGCATCGGCGTGCTCCTCTTCGCGGTGCTCCGCGCCCGGGCCGGTCGCGCGGCCACCGAGCCGGTCCCGATGCAGGCGTTGACGAGTCAGGAGCTCTTCCAGAAGGCCCGGCCCGTGACGCTCGGCGAGTCCTCGGCGCCGGTGCGCATGGTCGTCTTCAGCGACTATATGTGCCCGTTCTGCGGCCAGTGGGCGGCGCAGGTGCAGCCCGCGCTCGTGAACGACTTCGTGAAGTCTGGCAAGCTCCAGATCCTCTACTACGACTTCCCGCTCGGCGGCGCCCACCGCTGGTCGTTCCTGGCCGCGCGCGCCGCCCGCTGCGCCGAGGCGCAGGGGAAGTTCTGGGAGTATCACGACCTGCTCTTCGGTCGCCAGTCCGAGTGGTCCGCCTCCACCTCCGAGCCGGTCGGCCTGTTCGAGACGTACGCCGGCACGGTCGGCCTCGACCCGGCGAAGTTCAACGCCTGCCTCGAGAGCGACCAGTACGCCGAGCTCGTCACCGCGAACCGGCAGCTCGGCGAGCAGCTCGGCGTCGACGCCACGCCGACGATCATCATCAACCAGGAGAAGGTCCAGAACCCGCTGGACTACGGCGTGCTGCGGGACCTGATCGCCAAGGAAGCCGGCGCCGCGCCGGCCGCCGGGACGGCGCCCGCCGCGCCGAGCGGAGGCTCGGGGTCGTGAGCGACGTCGCCGTGAACGAGCTGCGCGAGGAGGTCGGCGCGCCCGCGGCCCGCATGGGGATCGCCGTGCTGTCGCTGCTCGGCGTCTTCCTGTCGGCGTACCTGCTGCTCCACCGCCTCGGCATCGTCGGCACGCTCGCGTGCGGCGCCTCCGGCGGCTGTGAGACGGTGCAGTCCTCCGCCTACGCCACGTTCCTCGGGATGCCCGTCCCCGCCATCGGCGTCGGCGGCTACCTGCTCCTGCTCGCCACCGCGCTCGTCGGGGCGCAGCCCGCCCTCGCCGGGGATCGCCGGATCGGGCTCGCCGTCCTCGCCCTCGCGACGACGGCGTTGGCATTCACCGCGTACCTCAACTACATCGAGGCGTTCGTGCTCCACGCCTGGTGCCGCTACTGCATCGGCTCCGCGGCGCTCGTCGTCCTGATCTTCCTGCTCTCGCTCACCGAGGTGCGGAACGTCGCCCGGGGGGCCCAATGAGCGGCGCGAACGCCAGGATCCCGGTCCGGCTCGTCTTCGCCGACCACGGCTCCTTCCACGAGGTCGTCGTCCAGCTCCCGGCCGACCTCCTCGGCCGCTACGAGCGGATCATCGACGCACTGCGCGAGGACGACGCGATCACCTCCGAGATCTACGTCGACTCGCGCCGCCTCGTCGCTGCCTTCATCGAGAACGCCGCCGCAGCCCGAGCCTGAGGCCGGGCCGCGGCGGCGTTCGTCCGCGCGCCGACCCGCCTCGGGCGACGGTCGGACGGGCACCGGCGCCGCGCCGTGCGCCCGCGGCCGTCGCCGCTCACGGCTTCTTCGCCTTCGCCTCCTCGATCGCCTTGTCCAGGATCTGCTTCCACTCCTCGTAGCCCTTCACCCCGACCACCGCCAGCGAGTCGTTCACGAAGAACGACGGCGTGCCGCTCACGCCCACGCCGCTGAAGTAGAGCGCGTCGTGCAGGATGATCGGCGCCACCCGGTCCTCGCGCACGCACTCCTCCCACGCCGTGTCCGGCAACCCCAGCTCCTTCGCGTACCGCGTGAAGATCTTCCCCGGCGCCGGCGAGCCGCTCCACTCCGCCTGCCCCGCGTACAGCCGGTCGTGCATCGGCCAGAACCGATCCGCCACGCCGCCCGCGCACAGCGCCGCCTCCGCGGCCGGGAACGCGTTCGCGTGCATCGACAGCGGGAGGTTCATGAAGACCCACTTCACCTTGCCGGTCTTCACGTACGCGCTGTCGATCTTCGGGAAGACGTCCCGCGCGAAGCGGCCGCAGTACGGGCACTCGAAGTCGCCCACCTCGTAGACGACGACGCTCGCGCCCTGTTCGCCCTCCGCGCGGCTTGCCGCCGCCCGCTGGAGCAACGCCCGCCCGCCGTCCGACTCCTGCGCGCGCGCGGCCCCCGGCGCACCGAGCGCCGCCAGCAGCGCGACCCCCACCC
>JADGGV010000044.1 GCA_019689775.1 Gemmatimonadota bacterium | reverse complement strand
CCGGCGGGGCCAGCGAACGGCACCCCATGACCTCCACCGACGCCCTCACCGCCCGCCTCCAGGTGGAGCTCGCGCCCGGTTTCCGCGTGTTGCGCGCGCTCGGCCAGGGCTCGGTCGCGCGCGTTTACCTCGCGATCGAGACCGCGCTCGAGCGCCTCGTCGCCATCAAGGTGCTGCGCCCGGAGCTGGCGGCCGACGAGGCGACGCGGCGCCGCTTCGCGCGGGAGGCGCGCGGCACCGCCCGGATCGTCCACCCGGACGTGGTGGTGGTGCACCGCGTCGGCGAGATGTCGGACGGCGCGCCCTACATGGTGATGGAGTACGTGGAGGGGCGGACGCTGGCGGACACGCTGGCCGGCGAGGGGCGGCTGGATCCGGCGACCGCGCGGCGGGTGCTCGCGCAGATCGCCAGCGCGCTGGCCGCGGCGCACGAGCGCGGCGTGATCCACCGCGACGTCCGGCCCGGCAACATCCTGGTCGAGCGGGGGACCGGTCGCGTCGTGCTGACGGACTTCGGGCTCGCGCGCATCGTCGA
The DNA here is from genome assembly GCA_019689775.1 of Gemmatimonadota bacterium. Classification (GTDB taxonomy): domain Bacteria; phylum Gemmatimonadota; class Gemmatimonadetes; order Longimicrobiales; family RSA9; genus JADGGV01. Next base: position 14,593 of record JADGGV010000044.1, on the reverse strand, counting down.
GTCGGGGCGCGGGCCCACGCCGCGCCGCACCCGCGCGCGGGGGGGGGGCGGGGGCCCCCCCGGCGCGCGCCCCGCGCCGCCCCGCGGCGGGCCGCCGCCGGGGGGGGGGGCGGGGCGGCGGCCGCGCGCGCCTGGGGGGGGGGGGGGGGGGCCCCACGACGCGCATCACGCGCGTCGGCGAGGTGCTCGGGGAACCCCGCTACGCGAGCCCGGAGCAGCTCCTCGGCGAGCCGACGACGGTGGAGAGCGACGTCTACAGCCTCGGCGTCGTCGGCTACGAGCTGCTCACCGGCGGTGGTCCGTATGCCGGCCGGAACACCGCCGAGATCCTGACTGCGCACGTGAAGGGCACGCCGCGCGACCTGCTCGAGCTGCGGCCGGACGCGGGCGCCGATCTGGCGCGGCTGCTCGCGCGCTGCCTGGCGAAGAACCCGGCGCACCGGCCGAGCGCCGCGGAGGCGGCCGCGGCCCTTGCGGGCGCACCGGCCGCCGGAGCGTCCGCCGCCGCTTCGGCCGCACCCGCTGACGACGTGCTGGCGACGCCGCTGGCGGCGTTCCTCCGCGAGCTGCATCGGCGCCGGGTCTACCGCACCGGCGCCGCGTACATTGCGGGCGCGTTCGCGCTCCTCCAGGGCGCGGACCTGGTGCTGCGCGCGCTCCCCGTGCCGAGCTGGTCGTACAACGCGCTCGCGATCGCCGTGCTCGCCGCCTTCCCTCTCGTCCTCGTCCTGGCCTGGGGCTTCGACATCACGCGCGCCGGGATCCGCCGCGCCCAGGCGAGCCCCGCCACCGAGAGCGCCGCCGGCGGGCGCATCGTGTTCCTCGGGCTGCGCGTGGCAGGCCTCGTGGCGAGCCTGCTGCTCGCCGCGCTGGTCGGGTGGTGGCTGCTGCGCTGACGCGCGCCGCCGGGTCCGCTCGCGGCCGCCGCGCTCGGGGATGCCGACGCGGCGTTGCCGGGGGCGCCTCAGCCTCCCCCGGCCGGGGCCGCCGCCGCGAGCGCCTCGCGCACCTTCGCGGTCAGTGCCTGGGGGGTGAACGGCTTCTCGACGAAGACGACGCCGGCGCCCAGCACGCCCTGCCGCTGCACGTCATCCTCCGTGTAGCCCGACATGAAGAGCGTCGCCGCGCGCGGGTACCGCTCCCGGAAGCGCGCGGCGAGGTCGCGGCCGTTCATGTCCGGCATGACCATGTCGGTGACGAGCAGGTCGATGGCGGGGGTCCCGCGCGCGCACAGCTCGAGCGCCTCGCGGCCGGTCGCCGCCTCGAGCACGGTGTAGCCGGCGCGCTCGAGGATGCGGCGCACCGTCGCCCGGACCGGCGCCTCGTCCTCGGCGAGGAGGATCGTCTCGCAGCCGCGGGTGACGGCGCCGGTGAGATCGGCGCGCGAGTCGGGGAGCGCCTCCGCGTCGACCCGCGGGAGGTAGACCTTGAAGACCGTGCCGTGGCCCGGCTCGCTGTAGACCGAGATGAAGCCGCCCGACTGCTTGACGATGCCGTAGGCGGTCGAGAGCCCGAGCCCGGTGCCCTTCCCCTTCTCCTTCGTCGTGAAGAACGGCTCGAAGATGTGGGCCTGGACGTCCTCGTCCATGCCGTGGCCGGTGTCGCTGACCGCGAGCATGACGTAGTGCCCGGGTCGGGCCTCCCAGTGCAGCGGCGCCTGCCCCTCGGCCAGCTCGACGTTCGCCGTCTCGATCGTCAGCCGGCCGCCGTCCGGCATCGCATCGCGCGCGTTGACGACGAGGTTCATCAGGACCTGCTCGATCTGGCCGGGATCCGCGTGCACGGATCCGAGCGCCGGATCGAGGCGCGTCTCGAACTGGATGTCGGCGGGGAGCACGCGACGCAGCATCTTCTCGAGATCCGCGGTGAGCGCGTTCAGGTCGAGCGGCCGCGGCTGGAGGAGCTGGCGTCGACTGAACGCCAGGAGCTGGCGCGTGAGCGTGGCCGCGCGCTCCGCGGCGGCCTGGATCTCCGCGACGTCGGCGCGCGCGGGCGCGTCCGCCGGCAGGTCCGCGAGCAGGATCCCGGTGTACCCGGCGATCACCGTCAGCACGTTGTTGAAGTCGTGCGCGACCCCGCCCGCGAGCTGGCCGACAGCCTCCATCTTCTGCGCCTGCCGGAACTGCGCCTCGAGCCGCTTCCGCTCGCTCGTGTCGCGGATGATCGTCAGCACGGCCCGGCGGCCATCGAGCATGATCGGCCGGCTCGCCGCCTCCGCGCTCAGCTCCGTGCCATCGAGCCGGCGGATCCGGCGCTCGACGAACGGCGCCGGCTCGCCGGCCTCCTGACAGCGCCGCGTCCGCCGCTCCACGGCCTCGTGCTCGTCCGGGTGCGTCATGTCGAGCACCGACCTGCCGATGAAGTCCGCCGGCGCGGCGGCGCCGACCAGAACGAGCGCGGCCGGGTTCGCGAACCGGATGCGCAGGTCGCGGTGGACGATGATGCCGTCGGGCGAAAGCTCGACGAGCTGGCGGTAGCGCTGCTCGCTGTCGCGCAGCTTCGCGTTCGCGGCCTCCAGCTCGTCCGCGCGCGCGGTGAGCGACGCCGCCGCCGAGCCCACCTGCTCCGCCATGCTGTTGAACGCGGACGCGAGCCGGCCCAGCTCGTCGCGCCGTGTCGTCGACACGCGTCGCGCATAGTCGCCGCGGGCGATGTCCTCCGCCGCGCGCGTGACCTCGACGAGCGGCGCGGTCACCTGGCGGCTGAGCGCCCAGGCGCCCGCCGCGCCCAGGGCGACGAAGACGAGCGCGATCAGGCCGAGGTCGACGAGCAGCCGCCTCGCGGGCGCGAGCGCGGTGCGCCGCGGCAGGTGCGCGACGACGACCCACGGCGTCGCGCGCACGGGGAGCTGCATCCCGATGAGCGGCACCCCGTCGGCGCCCACGAACTCGGTCGGCGTGCCGATCGGCAGCCGCGCCGGCGGCCCCTCGACCTCCTTCAACAGGTCCGTCCAGACGTCGCCGGCCGCGTTGCCGAGCCGAACCGCCGCGCCCGAGCCGATGAGCACGCCGAGCAACTGCGGCTGGTTCCCCGCGGGGAAGCCACGCTCCTCGACGAGCATGCCCAGCGTGTCGCCGCGCGCGCCGCGGACCGGCGCGACGATCCGGTAGACGATCCCGCCCGCCGTGCGCATGAGCGGACCGATGCCGAACGTGGCCGAGTCGGGGGCGGCCCGGACGCGGGCCGCGTCAGCGCCGTCCGACGCCGGCGCCGCGCCCACGGCCAGCAGCTCGACGCGCTCGCGGCTCCAGAGCGCGATCGAGACGATCGGCCGGCTCGCGACTCGCGCCCGCTCCAGCGCCTGCTCCGCCGCCCGCCGCGTCGCCGCCGACGGCTCCGCCAGGAAGCGCACGACCGCCGAATCGGCGGCCAGCACGCGCGCATCCCGCCGGATCCGACGCGCCGCCCTGGCGAGCGACACCTCCAGCTCCCGCGTCACGCCGACGATGCGCGCGTCCGCCGCGCGAATCAGCGCGCTCTCGACCCGGCGGTACGCGGTCCAGCACACGGCCGTGACCACGACGAACAGCAGCGCCGAGATCAGGAGCGGAAGCTTGCGCTTGAGCGGCTGCAATGGTTCCATGGCGACGAAGCGGGTCCGGACAATCGTGGCAGTGGTAGCAACCTCTAAGTCTCGGCACCGAATCATCTCGCCCTTAGCCCGGCCCGCTCGGCCTCCGCGCCTTCTGTGCGCTCTGTGGTTAAACGCCGTTTACGCACGCCGAGGACGCCCGCGAAGCCACCCCCGGCGGCTGGCCGTCGGCCCCGCCCCGGTGCTAGAATCCCTCCATCCCTCATCCCGGATCGAGGAGTCTCCGTGATGCCGCGCCGCTCCACCCGGCTGCCCCGAATCCTCGGCGCGACCGCCGTCGCGCTGGCCGTCGCGCCGCCGCTCGGGGCGCAAGCCGTCCGCAAGTTCCCGGAGGACCCGCGAGTGCAGGTCGTGTCCATCCCCGGCGCGCTGCCGAAGCCGCGCCCCGCCGCCGTCGTGCTCCCCGCGGGGTACGCGTCCAGCTCGCGCCGCTACCCCGTGCTCTACCTGCTGCACGGCTACGACGGCGCCTACGACAACTGGCTGACGCGCACGAACCTCCTGGCCTACACCGCGGAGCTGCCGCTCATCGTCGTCATGCCGGACGCCGGCAACTCCTGGTACGCCAACGCCGTCGGCGATCCCTCGCAGCGGTTCGAGGATTACGTCGCCCGCGACGTCGTGGACTACATCGACGCGAACTACCGCACGCTGCCGTTCGGCCAGGCGCGCTTCATCGCCGGGCTCAGCATGGGCGGCTTCGGCGCGGTCCGCCTCGCGCTCGACAACCCCGGGAAGTTCTCGCTCGCGGCGAGCATCTCCGGCGCGGCGGGGCTGGTGCGGACGGGGACCAACATGCAGTTGGTCGAGGCGTTCGGCCCGGTCGGCAGCGAGGCGAGGAAGGCGGCCGACCTCGTCGAGCGGCTACGTACCGCCGATCCGCGCCGGCTCCCCTACCTCTACTTCGACTGCGGCACCGCCGACCGCCTGCTCGCGAGCAACCGCGAGGTCACCGCGGTCCTCGCCGAGCGCGGGATCCCCTACGAGTACCACGAGACGCGCGGCGCCCACGAGTGGGAGTACTGGGATCGCCGCATCCAGGTCGTGCTCCAGCTCGTGCGCGAGCGGATCGAGGCACTGGGCCACTGACCGCCGGGCGACGAGGCGTTCGCAGACACCGCGCGGCGGGCGAAACGCCCCGCCACCCCGCCCCACCGCGCCGGCGCCACCGGAAACCGGTTTCCCACCGGCGGTCAATTCTTTCCCGGGAACGGACGACGGCGAGCGCGGCGTCGTCCCCCGCCGCACGCGGCCACGGCCCGGCCTCGACGTGAGCCTCCACGCCCGAGCCGGCGCCGACGCCGCCGGGTTCGTGGCCCGGTTCGCCGTGGGCGCCGCTCCCGGGCGCCGCGCCGGGCGGTACCGTGCAACTCGTTGTCGATCTTGACGAAGACGGATCGCGTTCGGCCGATGGCCGCCGCTCCGGCGCGCGCCGCGTCACCGCCGCGGGCCTCCACCTCGCCGGGTCGCCGTCGTCCCCGGACCGCGGCCCGGACGCCGCCCCGCCCCGCGGCGACGCGCGCGCATGAAACCATGGCGCAGCGCTTGCCGTATAAGCGGGTGAGGCGATTGCGAAACCCACCTTGTGGCCCCCTTGCCACGCTTTTCCAGTCGCCCAAACCGAGGGCAGCCATCGTGCGGGATGGCTGCCCTTTCCTTTCCCGGCGACCGGATGCCCCCCGGACGGACCACCGGCCCGGCGCGCCCGCTCGACCCTGGCTAGACGACGGCGTCCGCCTCGATCTCCACCAGGATCGCCGGATCGAGGAACCCGGCGACGGCGACCATCGTCGTGGCGGGGCGGGCGCTGCCGAACGCCTCGTCGTGCGCGGTGCCGACCTCCATCCAGTGCTCGGGGTGGCGGACGTAGATGCGCGTGCGGACGACGTGCTCGGGGCCGGCGCCGGCCTCGCGCAGCGCGGCCAGGATGATCTCGCAGCAGCGGCGGGCCTGGTTGTAGGGATCGCGCGGATGCGCGATGGAGCCGTCCTCGCCGACCGGCGCGGTGCCGGAGACGTGGATCGTGCGGCCGACGCGGACCGCGCGGGAATACCCCACCATCGCCGCCCACGGTGCGTCCGTGGGGATTCGCTGCCGCTCGAGCATGGCCTCCTCCGGGTAGGACGTTGGCGGGAGAATCGGCGCCGCCGGCCGCGGCCGCAAGCGGCGCGACCGGGCGCTCCCGCCGACCGCCAACGCCCTACCGATCCGCGCCGCCGCCGCGCCGCGTCCACTCCGCGCCGACGTAGAGCGCCCGCCCGGGCGCCGTCGTTCCGGAGACGTCGAGGTAGCGCGCGTCCGTGAGGTTGCGGCCGTCCAGGTAGAGCGAGACGTCGCGCCACCCCGCCCGCAACCGTGCGTCGACGAGCCAGTGCCCGGGCTCGCCCACGCGACGCTCGTACGCGGTGCGCGCGCCGAAGCCGAAGCCCCGCCCGAGCGCGCGGTCGAACGCCAGCGACGCGGTGCGGTCGAGCGGCCGCAGCGCGTACTTCGAGCCGCTCGCCGCCTCGTCCGCGCGCAGCGACAGCGCCGTCGCGCGCGCGGTCCAGCGCGTGTCCAGCGGCCCGGCCACCGAGCCCTCCAGCTCCACGCCGCGGAACGTGACGCGGCCGAGGTTGCGCGCGAACCACGGCGAGGTCGGGGGGGCGCCGTCGTCGCGGACCCAGTCGATCAGGTCCGTCGCGCGGCGGACGAAGCCGGTCAGCGAGAGGCGCGCGCCGTTCCGGGCGACGACGTCGGCGCCGGCCTCGCCGGCCCACGCCCGCTCCGGGCGCAGCTCCGGGTCGCCGACGTTCGACGGGTCGCGGTAATAGCGGTCCGTCCACGTCGGCGCGCGGAACGCCCGCCCCGCCGAGGCGCGCAGCCGCAGCGCGGGCCCGGCCCAGACCGCGCCCGCGAGCGACGGGGCGAGGAACGCGCCGTAGCGCGAATGCCAGTCCTCGCGCAGTCCGCCGGTCAGCACCGCGCGCCCGACCTCCCCCACCGACACCTCGCCGAACGCCGCGGCGCGCGACTCCTCCCGGTCGCCCAGGCTGCTACTGCGCAGGATGTCGCGCTGCCCCTCGACGCCCCAGGCGACGCGCGCACCCGACGTCGCCCAGCGCCCCACGACCTCGGCGCCGGCCTGCCACGAGCGGTGCACGTTCTCGTAGAACGACGGGTCGTCGCGCTTCAGCACGAAGTCGTCGTCGTGGCGACGGATGCTGACGCGCGGCGTCACCGCGAGCCGCGCCGCCGCGGGCGCCTCCCAGCCCAGGACGAGCGAGGCCGTGCGCGTCTTCTCGTACTCGTCGTACGGCGCCGCGGGCGGCGTGTAAAATGCGCGCGCGCCGAAGTCGCGCGCCGCCCAGCCGACGTCCGCGCGCAGCGCCCGCCCGGCGACGTCGACCGCGCCGCCGCCGCGGAGCTGCACCGCGCGCACGTCCGTCCCCGGACGGAAGCCGTCCGAGCGCTGGAACTCCGCGGCCGCGTGGCCGCGCGCGCCCGCCGAGCCGCCGCCGACGCGCAGCGCCGCCGTCCCGCTCCCGAACGAGCCGCCCTCCGCCCGCGCCGTCACCCCGCCGCCGCTCCGCGTCACGATGTTGATCACGCCGCCGAGCGCATCGGCGCCGTAGAGCGCGGACGCCGGGCCACGCAGGATCTCGATCCGCTCGACGTCGTCCAGCGGAACCGCCTGGTCCAGCGCGAAGTGCGCCGTCTGCGGGTCCGTCGCCCGCGCGCCGTCCACCAGCACCAGCACCTGCTCCGCGCTCGAGCCGCGGATCCCCACGTCCGCCTGCGCCGGCGAGCGCGCCAGCACGTCCACGCCGAGCGCCCAGCCGAGCACGTCCGCGAGCGTCAGCGCCGGCAGCCGCTGGATGTCGTCGGCGGTCAGCACCTCCACGGACCGCGTGGCCGACGGCAGCCGCGGGTCCGTCCGCGAGCCGACCGTGACGTGCAGCGTGTCGAGCGTGTACGGCGTCTGGCCGGCGAGCGGCGCAGCAGCCAGGGCGAGCAGGAGCGCGCTCAGCGCGGGCGTAGCAGACTTCATCGATCGGGCGGTCGAGCGCCGGAGCGTGAGACGGCCGCCGCCCGCGCGCTCGTGCCGGGCGCCGGCCGCATCGGTCATGTGCGGAGATGGGTGGGAACGTACGCGCCGGGGCCAGGCCGGGCAACCGCGGCGGGTGCCGCTGCGGCCGGCCGGCCCGGAGAGCGCCGCCGCGAGTGGAAGATCCGGGCGCGAGGGAGCGTGCCGCCGCACACCTCGTCGCGCGACCCCACGCCCTCACCGCCGAGGGTTGTAACCGCCCCGCGCTTCCGCTATCTTTCGGCTTCCTCGGGACGTGGCGCAGCCCGGTAGCGCACCTGAATGGGGTTCAGGGGGTCGCCGGTTCAAATCCGGCCGTCCCGATTCTCTCCGAACGTCCGGCCCCGTCGCGGTCTCTGCGGCGGGGCCGTGGCCTTTTCGGCGGTTTGCCCGCCGCGAGGCGCCCGATCGCGATCCCGACGGGCGCACTCCGCTATGGTACAAGACCTCCGGGCCCGCCGGACCGTTCAAGCCAGCCTCCTCCGCCGCCGATACTGTGGGCGCGGATCAATCACAGCGAGCAGACGATCGCGGCGGGCCTCTCGCCGAGCTGGCATGCCGGCGGGCTAGACGGCATCGGCTTTGCCGCGCGAGCGCCGCGCGGGGCGCCGGGGCTGTCGCGTCGCGAGCACCGCGGCCGCCGGCGCGATCGACGAAGTGGGGCGGTTCGTCACGATCCGCGCGCCGCTCGGCGACGTCCCGATCGAGAGGTTCGCCGAGCTGGACGAGGCGGTCGCTGGGCTGCGGCCGCGGGACGCGTCAACGGAGTCAGCTTTGCACGAGGCATCGATCGACGATCTCACGCCCGAGCAGCAGCGCGTGCTCCTTGGGCTGCACCGAATGGGTGGCCGCGCGACGGCGCGCCAGCTTGCGGGCAAGCTGGTGATGGGCGAGAACGAGGTGCGCGGGACGCTCTTCGAGCTCGAGGGCGACTGGGTGGAGCTCATCACCGACGCGCGCACGCGGATGATGAGCGCAACGATCCCGCCCGACGTGGCCCTGGCGATCCAGGAGCACCTCAGGCGACTGCGAGGGCCGTAGCCGTGGCGTCGGCGGCCGCCGCCGGCACGGCCCCGGCCGACATCGATGAAAGCCGAACCGCCCCGGCTCTTCCGCAGCGCTCGTCCGTTGCGTGCCGCCGTGGCGGCGTGAGCCTCCGGGTTGAACTTTCGGCTACAGCGCGGGAGGAAAAGCAGCCGGCCTCGAGGTGTGAGGGCGCCCGGCGACATCGGGCGTTCCTACCGGTGCGCCGGTGCGCGACCGACCGCGACGCGCCCCCGGGGACGGTCGCCTTTCCGGCGATCCGCCGCGGTCACGCAGCGGAGTCGAGCGGTCGCTCCATCCGCAGCTCCACGCGCCCATCCGCCTCCCGCACCTTTTCCTGGCCGGTCAGGCGGAAGCCGTGGCGCTCGTAGAGGCGGCGCGCGCGCGCGTTCGTCGCCATCACGTCCAGGCGCGCGAGCCAGGCGCCCTCGCCGCGCGCCCACGCCAGATGCTCGGCCACGAGGGCGTCGGCCGCGCCCGAGCCGCGCAGCGCGGGGTGCACCCACATGGCCATGAGGTAGACGACGCCGGGGTCCTCCGCGTCGTGCATGCCCGCCACGAGGCCGCGCGGGGTCCCGGCGTCCTCGAGGAGGAACGTGACCCCGGGCGAGAACCAGCGCCGCCAGTCCGCCGTCGTGCGCGCCAGCTCCCGCTCGTAGGTCGACGCGAACGCGTCGGGGGCCTCCGTGAGCGCCTCGAGGCGGAGCGCTCGCAGGATCGGTTCGTCGCCGGGGGCCGCGCGCCGCACGGTGAGGGGCTCACGCATCGTCGCCTTCCACTACTCGCTGCGCGGCGTCCGCGCTCGCGACGAGGGTGCGCAGCGCGGCGCCGAGGTCGTGGCCGGAGGGCGCCCGGTCCGGATCGATGAGCCACTGCGCCATCACGCCCAGCAGGAGCGCCTGGAAGAACGCGCCCGTCGTGCGGGCCCGGTCCGGGTCGGCGGCGGCGTCGCCGTCCCCGAAGGTCGCGACGATGCGCTCCCGGCCGTGCTGCGCCGCGTCGGCGAGGTAGCGGCGTAGCTCGGGTGAGTGCCCGACCTGCACGAGCGCCTCGAACACCGCGACCCAGAGCGGCCGGTGCGCGTCGAACGAATCGATGATCCGGGTCCAGATCGCCGCCAGGCGCGTGAGCGGGTCGCCCGATGGCACGCCCTCCGCGGCGAGCGTTTGGGCGAGGCGGTCGCCCCACTCGTCGATCGCCTCCATCAGGGCGGTGACGAGCAGCGCGTCCTTCGAGCCGAAGTGGTAGCCGATCGAGGCCAGGTTGGTGCCGGACGCGGCCACGATGTCGCGCGCGGTCGTGCGTGCGTAGCCGCGCTCGTAGAGGCAGCGCTTGGCGCCGTCGAGCAGGTCTTCCTTGTGTCCCATGATCCGGGCTCCAGCGCCGAACGGATGGCGGCGGGCGAGCGCCGCTGGATCTCGTCAAGCCGACCGGGGAACGACGCGCGCCTCCGCACCGGAGGACGCCGGGCGCGGCCCGACCACCGACGCCCGAGCGGTCACAACCAGCGCGGCACCCGGGCCGCGTAGTCGCGGTACGCCGCCCCGAACTTCGCCTCCAGGTATCGCTCCTCCCGCACGACCACGCCGCGCTTGACGACGAGGAGCACCGCCGGGAGGAGGAACAGCGGCCACCAACTGTTCGCGGCGACCGCGACGCCCACGTACACGAGCGTCTGGCCGATGTAGTCGGGGTTGCGCGTGTAGCGGTAGAGTCCCGTCGTGACCAGGCGCGTCGTCGGACGGTAGGGCGGCACCGGCGTCGCCGCCCGGCCGAACGCGCGCATCACGCCGACGCTCAGCGCGAGACCCAGCGCGATCGGCGCGACGCCCGCCAGGCGCAGGACGCCTCCCGCGAACGCCGCGATGCGGATCGGGTGGACCGCGTGCGCCGCGAGCGCGGCGATCAGCGCCGTGCCGAAGAGCACCGGCGGCGGCGCGATCACGTCGGCCGTGTCCCGTCGGCGCGTCTCCGTTCGATTCTCCGTGGCGTTCATCGGTTTCGTGTCTCCGCTCAGGGCATCATATACGTACGTATGTATAACACGGGCGACGACGACGCACCAGGATTTGGCGACGAGCGTGCGCACGCGCGCGCGGTGGATGCGGCGCCAGCGCCGCGGCAAGTCGGCGCCGGTCTCGGCGTCGTCCGCGAGGTCGTCGAGCAGGCGCTGCACGCGCGGGCGGAACGCCGCGAGCACCCGGGTGCGGACGCGCTCCGGCCGCTCGCGGACGGCCCAGAAGCGCGCCGCGGACGACACGGCGCCGCCGGCCGGCGCCGGCAACGCGTCGGCGTCCCCCGCGGGGCCCCGCGCTGTGGCCCCAGGCGCACGGTAATGGTGTCGACGATACGGTCGCACGGGGCCGCCGGGCGGAGGCCGTCGCCCCCGTAGGGCCGCGCCGTTCCGCGGCTTACGCTGGATCGCGGCCACGTCCCGGGCGGCCGCGGCCCCGCTCAGGCCCGGGACTTGCGTAATTTCACGCCGCTTCCCGTAGTCGCGCCTCCAGCAGACACGCCACCGGTTCGGAGCCACGTGGCTCGACATCTGGCCCTGTCCGCCTCTGGGGGTGATCCCGGACCCGGTCCGGGCGCCGTCCTCTGCGCGCCACGCAGGGGGCTCGGCATCCGCTGCCCGAGCCGCGCTTCCGCCGGGTGGGGGCGACGTCGCGCGCGATCGGGCCGGCGGTCGCAGGACGCACGATGTCGGTCACAGAGGCTGTAACGTCCTACGTGCACGGACGTGCCCATGCGATGGCGTAGCTCCCGACGAGGGGTGCTCCTGTTGGTTCTCGCCGGGGCCTTCGGCGCGCGGCCCGCGAGCGCGCAAGTCGTGGGTCTCGAGCCCGATTGGTTCACGCCTCTCGATCCGGTGATCGACTTTACCGGGATGCTCGGCGCGAAAAATCCCAGCTTCACGCTCCTGAATGTCGATGGACTCGGCGACGTGACCGTCAGCTTCGCCGGCGCCTTCGTCGGCCAGAGGGTGACCGGCACCGACCAGCGCACGCTCACCGGCCTGCCTTCGGGGCCGCTCACGCTCGACACGACCGTGATCACGGAGGTGGTGAACGATGGTGCGGTCGGCGCCACATCACCGGTCCTGAGCGGCGACCCCTCGTTCGCCGGCCCGATCTCGGTCCTGTTCAGCGTGCCGGTCGCCGCCGTCGGGCTCAAGGGCGGCTCCTTCGATTTCGCGGGCAGCACCACGATCCAGGCGTTCGATGCCACGGGCGCGCCGCTCGGCTCCATCGTCAACAGCCAGGCGGGATTCGAGTTCTACGGGCTCCGGACGACCTCGGGGGAGAACGCCATCGCCGGGATCTCGTTCTACGTCAAGAACGTCGAAGACGTCGCCGACTTGGTCGCGCTCGACAATTTGACGTTCGCGGGGGCTCGCCTGCCCGTCATCACCACGCCCGAGCCTGCCACGATGGTCCTGCTGGGTTCCGGACTGGCCGGCCTCGGCGCGCTCCGCCGCCGCCGCAAGGCGCAGCCGCCCGGGTGAGGCGCGGGGAGCGGCGCGCGGCCCGGGCCGAGCGCCGCTCCGGTCCCGCGTCGCGTGGCGCCTGCCGCGATGCGCCGGTCGGCCGCCGGCCGAACCCTACCGCCTTCCCGACCCCGGCCGCTCCGCGCCGCCACGCTGGAGATCAACCTCGCGCCACGCCGCCGGGCCGCCGGGGCCGCTCGTCCCGATGCGGGCGGGAGCGCCGAGCACATGGAGGGCGCGCTCGATTTCCTCGGCGATCCGGCGCTCGCGCGTCTCCACGCACGCCTCTCGTTCGCCCGGGCGCGGCGCGTCGGGGCAGGCGCCACGCTGCGAGCCGTGCTCGAGGATCGGGAGGACGTGGCCGTAGATCTCGTGGATCAGCGTGAAGTCGATCACCTCGAGCAGCCGTCGCGGGCCGCCCGCCGGCGGGCCGTAGCGCCGCTCGATGAACCGCCGCCGGATCACGATGAGGGCGCGGCGGATCGGCTCGTCCACGCCGGCGGCCTCGCTCCAGTTCGCCCCGCCCCAGGACGTGTCTTGCCGCTGAAGCCACGGATACACACGATGGCCGAGCTGCTCCTCGTTGCCGATCGCGACGGGGAACGGCGCCCGGGCGAGCTCCGCGACGGCTGCGCGAAACGACGGACTGAGCGCAGCGATGGTGTCGATCCGCTCGAGCAGCAACGGGTCGAGGACGTAGAGCCCGGGGCGCTCGGGGATCGGCGCCGCGGTCGCGCACGCGCACAGCGCGAGGAGGCCGATCGGCGCGAGCCGTCGCCAGAGCCGACGGCCGGCGGCGGCGCCGTGCGGCCGACGGAACCGGAGGGACTGGATCGGGGCGAACACGCCGGACGCTAACCGATCGCGGGATCGCGTCCAATCCGACCAAGGTCCAGGGGCGCGCGGCAAGTCGGCCGCGGCGTAGCGGGCAGGCGAAGGCGTGGACGCGGAGCGCCGGAGGCCTCGAGGCCCTCCATCCGCCGGGACCGAATCCTGCGCTCCTCGGCGGCGGACGCGGGCGCCGCGGCGCTCACTCGCTGCGCGAGAGGTGCTCCTGCACGACCATCCAGCGGCCGTGGATGCGCCGGAACACCGCGGTCCAGGCGCCGCGGATGACGTGCGGTTGGCCATCCGGAGCGATGTGCGGGATGGACCACGTGCCGGTGAGCGCGGCGGCGTCGGGTCCGAGCCGGTCGACGTAGACGGCCTCCCACTGCCAGCGGGCGTCGCGCATGTTCTTGCCGACGTAGTCCCAGAAGCTGCGGATGCCACTGCGCAGCGAGTCGGCGGTCGTGATGAGCTGGCCGCCGCTGGCCGAGATGACGCGGCCGGTATCGGGGTAGAGCGAGCTCATCCGCTCCGCGACGCCGGGACGGCTGAAGTCGTAGGCTCGCTGGATGAGCCCCTTCAGCGTGTCGGCGAGCGCGGGGTCGGGTCCGGGCGCGGGGCGGGGCGCGCCGCAGGCGGCCGCGAGCGCCGGCGCGGCCAGCACGAGGCACGTCCGGAGAACTTTCCGGACCGGCCGGTGGTAAGACGGTTCTCGCCTCATGGAAAGGGAGGGCCCCATGCGCACTCCAATCGCGGTCGTCGCCGTCTCGGCGATCGGTCTCGTGGCCGCCTGCTCCCGCTCGAACCCCGAACGGCACACGGGGTTCGATGCCGACCTCGATCTGGCGTTGCGCGAGCTCGACCGGCCGGCGCGCGTCGCCTCGCCGATCGAGCTTGCCGGCGAGCTCAAGGCCCAGCCACGCGCCGCCGCCCGGAGCGGTTCCGCCCACCCGGTCCGGCACCCCGCGAAGACCCCGAGGCCGAAGCCGACGCCGAAGCCGAAGCGGACGCCGAAACCCGCGCCGCCGGCGCCGGTCGCGGCGCCGGAGCCGCAGCCGACGATCATCACGGCGGCGGAGACGGCGCCCACGACGGAGCCGATCGCCGCGCCCGAGCCGGAACCGACGGCGCCCGAGCCGACGGAGCCGCAGGAGGAGCCGCGGCGCCGCGGCCGCTGGGGCGGCGGGTGGTCCGGTCCGACCGACGTCGGCACGCGCATGCCCGGGATGCCGGGCGGCGTGGGGATCGGCCTGCCGGGCGGCGGCGTGATCATCATCCGCGGCGGCCACTCGGGGATCGACCCCTGCGACGAGCACGACCGGCGCGGGCGCGGCGGGATCATCCCGGGCCCCGGCGACCGGATCGGCGGCGGCTTCCCGCGCCGCGGCGGCTTCCCGCGCTGGCCCTGAGGCCGGGCGGGTCGCGTCCCGGCGCGATGCCGCGAACGACGCTCGCCGCGGCGCCCTCGGTATACACCCGCGCTCGCCTCCGCGGTTCGCGACGTGCGCGTGGGCACGCGGCCGACGGAGAGTCCGCGCCGCTGCGCGCGAACGGGGAGCCGGCCATGCCGGCTCCC
>JADGGV010000002.1 GCA_019689775.1 Gemmatimonadota bacterium | reverse complement strand
GGCCGGAGGAGATCGGGGGCGCGGGGGTGGAGGCGTTCGGCGCCGCGGCGGCGCCGGACGTGGCCGCGATCCGCCGCGCGTTGGGCTTGGAGCCGGAAAAGGAATGGGCATGGCCAGGGCGATCCTGAGCGTTTCCGACAAGACGGGCATCGTGGACTTCGCCCGGGGGCTGGCGCAGCTCGGGTGGGAGCTGGTGTCGACGGGCGGCACGGCGAAGGCGTTGCGGCAGGCGGGGATCGCGGTGCGCGACGTGAGCGAGCTGACCGGCCACCCGGAGATGATGGAGGGGCGGGTCAAGACGCTGCACCCGGCGATCCACGCCGGGATCCTCGCCCGGCGCGACGTGCCGGACGACCTGCGGGCGTTGGCGGCACACGGCTACCCGACGATCGAGCTGGTCGCGGTCAACCTGTACCCGTTCACGCGCACGGTCAGCGCGACGACGCCGCTGGACGAGGCGATGGAGCAGGTGGACATCGGCGGGCCGACGATGCTGCGCGCCGCGGCGAAGAACCACCGCTTCGTGCTCCCGGTGGTGGATCCCGCGGATTATCCGCGCGTGCTCGAGGCGCTGCGGAGCGGTGAGCCGGAGGGCCTCCGGGCGGAGCTGGCCCGGAAGGTGTTCGCGCACACCTCGGCGTACGACGCGGCCGTGGCCGGCTACCTCGGCGGCCTCGAGGGCGCCGGCGGTGGATCGGGGCTGCCCGGCGAGATCACACTGCGGCTGCGCAAGGTGCAGGACCTGCGGTACGGCGAGAACCCGGGCCAGTCGGCGGCGTTCTACGCCGAGGACGGCGCGGCGCCGGACGCGCTGCCGTCGCTGCGGCAGCTCCACGGCAAGGAGCTGTCGTTCAACAACCTGCTGGACATCGAGGCGGCGACGTGGGCGGTCGCGGCGTGGCCGGCGGAGCAGGGTGCCGCCTGCGTCATCGTGAAGCACAACACGCCGTGCGGCGTCGCGCTCGCCGGCGCGGCGTCCGACGCGTACACGCGGGCGCTCCAGGCGGACCCCGTGTCGGCGTTCGGCGGCATCGTCGCCTACAACGTGCCGGTGGACGGCGGTGCGGCCGAGGCGATGGCGAACACGTTCCTGGAGATCGTGGTCGCGCCGGGCTTCACGGAGGACGCGCTGGAGGTGCTGCGGCGCAAGAAGAACCTGCGCCTGATCGAGCTGCCGCTCCAGCTCGGGCGGGAGGGCGAGCTGGACTACAAGCGCGTGCGTGGCGGGATGCTGGTCCAGGACCGCCTGCGGCTCGCGTTCCCCGAGACCGACTGGCGCGTGGTGACGAAGCGCGAGCCGACCGAGAGCCAGTGGCGCGATCTGCGCTTCGCCTGGCGCGTCGTCGCGTCCGTGAAGTCGAACGCGATCGTGCTCGCGCGCGACGGCATGACGCTCGGCATCGGCGCGGGCCAGACGAGCCGCGTCGACTCCGCCCGGGTCGCGGTGATGAAGGCGAACGACCAGGGGCTCGAGCTGGCCGACGCCGTGCTCGCCTCCGACGCATACTTCCCGTTCCGCGACGGCGTCGACACCGCCGCGGCCGCCGGGGTGCGGGCCGTCATCCAACCCGGCGGCTCGGTGCGCGACGAGGAGGTGATCGCCGCGGCGGACGAGCACGGGCTGGCAATGGTGTTCACGGGGCGGCGCGTGTTCCGGCACTGAGCGGCGGCGGGCCTACGGCGCCGGATGGCGCCGGCGCCCGAAAGACGGCGGCGCCGCCACGTCCGCGGGCGTGGCGGCGCCGAGTCGCGTTCCGGCGAGGGCGCGGTCGGGGCTGCGGCTACGACCGCTGGCGCACCTCCCACGTCGTGCTGCCGATGTCCGACCAGACCTCGAGGCGCAGGAAGGACCGGCTCGGCAGCACGACCTTCGGCGTATCGAAGACGCCGCCGCCGGTCGACTGCACGCGGATCTGGAGCAGGTTGGAGCCGCCGGGGAGCGGATCGGGGAGCGGGATGTCGCGGCTCCGCATGGCGCCGACGTTGCCGATCCAGGTGCTCAGGCTGCCGTTCAGCGCGAAGACGCGAAGTACGTTGTCCGAGTGGTTCTCGACGTAGATCGTGCGATCCGCCTGGCTGACGCCGATCTCTTCGTTCTCGCCCGGCGAGCGGTGCACGCAGCCCGCGACCGCCAGCGCGGCCACGACCGCCAGGTACAAGGGGAGTCGCAGTCTCATCGGGTGTTCCTCCGGTCGGTCGGCCGGCGGGCGCCGCCCGGCGGGCGGAGCACGGGGCGCGGCGTCGTGGGGCTCGGCGGCGGGCGCCGAAGGGGCTGCGGGGGTGTACCCCCTGGAGGCGACGTCGGTGCCGCGGCGTGCCGCGGGGGGGCGACGCCCGCTTGGCGCCGCGCCGCCGTGCACCCGCGTCCGCGAGCCGTCGGCGGTCGGCGGCAGGGTACCGGTGGCGGGGCGCCGGACGTAAATTCTATCGAGTGCGCGCCGCGCGCCAGTCTCTAGAGCGTGTCACCAACCGTCGGGAGGGGGCTGGGTAGACTGGTTGCATGCAGGAACAGTCTGGCCGTAAGCCTTACCCAACGGATGTCACGGCCGAGGAGTGGGCGTTCGTCGCTCCCTACCTCGCGCTGATTCGAAAAGATGCCGCGCAACGCACGCACGAGTTGCGGGAGGTGTTCAACGCGTTGCGCTGGATCGTGCGCGCCGGCGCGCCCTGGCGCATGCTGCCGACCAACTTCCCGCCGTGGGAAGCCGTCTACCAGCAGACCCCGCGCTGGCTGGCCGCAGACGTGTTCGAGCAGATCGTGCAGGACCTGCGCGTGCTGCTGCGGCTGGACGTCGGGCGCGCGGCCGAAGCGCGCGCAGGACGCCACGGGTGTGAGCGTGGAGCTGGCCCAGGTGGACCAGGGCTAGACGGGAGAGGAGCCCGCCGAGGCGGCCCAGAGGCATGGAATCCAACTCGAGGTCGTCAAGTTGCCGGAGGCGAAGCACGGCTTCGTGCTTCTGCCCCGCAGGTGGGGGGGCTAGCGACGCTTCGCCTGGATGGCGTGCTTCCGCCGCCTGGCTCGCGATTACGAGCGGCTTCCCGCCCCGTTGGCCGGGCTTCGCTTCGTCGCCTTCGCCTGTCTCATGCTCGCTCGGCTCTATGCCGCTGCGGGTCCATAGCACGCTCTCGCGGAAACCCGTCCACCGAACCGGGGCAAGTCCAATCCTGTCCAGACTACGCCTCGTTCACTGACCTGTGCTGAATGGGCGAGAGCCAGCCGCCGGCGGGCCCGGCTCCGGCGCGACGAGGAGGGCGTCGCCATCCAGAGCGGCACGTCAGAGCGCCAGGTGCGCGGTGGGGCTGAGCCGCCCGACCGTCTTGTAGATGACGACGTCCGGGTGTGGGGGGCACTGCGGGGGCGACGCGTCGTTGCGCGATTGCGGTGCCAACGCCTTACCCTACGCGACCGGCCTGTCGCCAAAGAAGCTCGTGGCGACCTGCCGCTACGCACGAGGCCCGGGGGTAGACCTCAGGCCGAAACGGGATCAGATTTGGCGCGTCTGACCGCGCCTGGGCGTAGAAAGGTGTGGAGCGTCGTTGCACCGGATTTTGCACCGGGCCGGTTCGACGCGCGGGCTGGTCAGGAGCCAGCTAGCGCGATAAATTTGTGTGACGAAGGTGTTTAGGAGGGCTAGTCCTAACGGTAAGGCAGCGGTCTTGAAAACCGCCGGGCGCAAGCCCATCGGGGTTCGAATCCCCGGCCCTCCGCTCGACCGGCTCCTTGCCGGTGGACAGGCCCCCGACCCGGATCGACGGTCGGGGGCATTTTCGTCGCGTGCCGGCGGCGGGGCGCCGGATCGGGCGTGGCGTGCCGAGCGGCCCGCGGCCGGCCCGCGGGTCGGGGAGCGCGCCGCCGGCGACGGTCAGGATCGCCATGGCGACCTTGATCCGGTCGGTGTCGTGAGAGCCCATCGCGGCCGGGGCGCGCGAGATCGGTGGGATCGCCGCCGCCGCGCGACCGGCGGGCCAGTCGGCCGGCGCGCCGCAGGGCTGAGCACGCGTCCCGCCGCGCGGCCGCCGGCCGTCAGGCTGCCCCGTGCGGTCCGCGTTTTGCGCTTCCGCGCGGCCGGAAGTACGCGGGCCGTGCCGTGTCGCCGGAAGTCGAATCGTGGTCCAGTCGGGAGTCGTAGACGTGCCGACGTTGGAAGCGAGGGCCTGATGGCCGGGACCATCGGTCCAGTACCGCCGGGCCAGCCGGACGCGGGGCGCCTCGCGGTGCCGGGCGGCGTCCCGGAAGCCCCGTCGGAGCCGCTGCCGCTGCTGCCGGTCCAGGGGAGCGACCCGGCGCTCCTGGACTGGCTACGGAGCCTGCTCCAGCAGGCGAGGACCGCGGCGTACGCGTGCCGCTCGGCGGCGGAGCAGGTGTGCGACGACGCCCTCGCGCGCGTGCTGCGCGAGGAGTCGGCGGCGCGGGACGCACAGTCGCGCGTGCTCGTCGCGATCGTGTCCTCGCTGGGCGGCGCGCCGTGCGAGCTGAACCGCATCGTGCGGCGGGCGGTGCGGGAGCGGCTGGCGGGTGCGGTCCCGGGCGGCGACGGCGAGGTCCTGGCGGCGCTGCGGCGCCAGTTGGCGCGGCTGGACGAGGTGTGGCGGGCCGCCGCGCCGGTGCCGGTGCCGCCGCGGGTGGCACGGCTGCTGGAGGAGCTGGCCGCGGCCGCCGCCCGCCACGGCGCGGGGCTGGACGCGCGGCTCCGCGCGGCGGGCGGCGGCGGACGTCCGCTGCACGGGTGACGCGCGCAAGCTGCCTTGAGCGACGACGGGTCCAGCGCGCGCCGGGCCCATTCTGCATCCACGGCCGGTCCGCGGCCATCGCGCCGCGGCGGTTCAGCGGGCCGGCCACGTCGAGCGCGATGCCGGCAGCGGTCCGCGTCGCGGCGGGCGCCTCGTGGCCGACCAGGACCGCGATGCCAGCCGCCTTGATCGCCGGCGGGACGATGAGCGAGATCTCTGCGCCCTCGCCCCGGGAGCACGCGCGGCGCGGACCCGACGACCGTGACGGCGGAGCCGAGGCCGACGAACGCCTGCGCCAGCTCGAGTCCCACCCGCCCCGCTGCCAGCGGCCCTCTTGCGGTCTCCTCCGGGCATGCGCCTGCGCCGGCGCGCGACATCCCTGAAACGCTTTTCCCCGCTATCGTGTCCTAAGCGACGGAAGCCCCACGGACTCACGCTCACGGTGCCCGGGTGGACGAACGGCAGTTGATCGCTCGAGCGGTCGGCGGAGACGATCAGGCGCAGCGCGCGCTGTACGACGCGCACGTCGACCGCGTCTACCGGCTCGCCTACCGGATGAGCGGGGACGAGGACCTGGCTCAGGACTTCACCCAGGACACCTTCATCCGCGCGTTCGCCCGACTGAAGGAGTTCCGCGGGGACTCGGCCTTCTCGACGTGGCTGCACACGGTGGCGGTGTCGGTCATCCTGAACGGCCTGCGGAAGGTGAAGCGGCTGCGGGAGCGCGAGACGGACCTGGACGATGCCGCCGGCGTCGGCGTCGTGCCGGGCGCGGCGGAGCCAGACCTGAAGGACCGGCTGAGGCGAGCGGTCGACGGGCTCGCGGAGCACCATCGGCTCGTCTTCGTGATGCACGACGTGGAGGGCTTCACGCACGAGGAGATCGGCCAGGTGCTGGACATCCCGGAAGGCACGTCGAAGGCGCGGCTGTTCCGGGCGCGCGCGGCGTTGCGCGAGAAGCTGGCCGACTTTGCGGGAGAATGGGCGACATGAGCGAGGATCGGTTCGAGGACTTCCTCCGGAGCGCGGCGCGGGAACTCTACCATCCGCCGCCGGCGACGCCGCGGGACGCCATATGGGAGCGGATCCGCGCGGCCCAGGCCCACACGGCACAGGGCGACGACGCCGCGACAGCGCCGTCGCTCCGCGTCGACTCCCGGCCGACTCGACCGCCGCGCGGCGCCCGCTGGTGGACGCTCCGGGGGCTGCCGCTCGCGGCGATGCTGGCGCTCGGCGTCGCGCTCGGCCGGCTGACCCGGCTGGAGCGGCCCGCGGGAACCCGGGTCGCGGAGGCGCCGGCCGGCGGCCGCGCTCCGGCGGCGGGTCCGGCGGCGACCGGCCCGGCGGGCGGGGTGGAGGCGGGCGGCGCCGCGCCGAGGAGTGCGACGACCGCAGGCGAGGTCGCGCGGTCCGGGTCGCCGGCAGGGCGGGGGAGGACGGCGAGCCCGGCGCACGCGGCGCCGGACGGCGCCAGCGCGGAGCCAGCCGAGCGGCCGGGGCCCGCCGCTCCTGGCGAGCCGGCGGAGGACGGGCGGAACCTAACCCTGTACCGCTTCGCCGCCGTCCAGACGCTGAACCAGGCCGAGCTGCTGCTCACGTCGTTCCGGTCGGAGGCGCGGCGACAGGCGGAGGTGGACCCGCAGCTCGCCGCCTGGGCCCGTGACGTCCTGTCGAGCACGCGCCTCCTGCTGGATTCGCCGGCGGCCAGCGACCCGAAGATCCGGGGGCTCCTCGAGGACCTCGAGCTGGTCCTCGCCCAGATCGTCCAGCTCCGGGCCGGCGGTGCGCGCGCGGAGGACGTGGAGCTGATCGAGCACGCACTCAAACAACACGACGTCCTGCCGAGGCTCCGGGCGGTGGTGCCCGCCGGCCCGGTGTCCGCAGGAACTTGAAGGAGACGATCATGCGCACGCAGATCCTGGTCATCCTGGCGGTGGCGCTGGGGGCCTCCACGGCGGACGCGGCCCGGTGGGCGCAGAGGCCGGTTGGCGGCGCGTCCATGGCTCGCGCCGCGGCCGCCACGGGTGCGAGCGAGGCCGCCGCGGTGGTGCAGACGGCGCTGGCCGAGGCGCAGGCCGCGCGCGCGGTGCTGGCCGCGACGCCGGCGGTGCACGGGGCGGCGGCCGAGGCCGCGGGCGTGGCGCTGGCCGCGGTGCCGGCACTGGACGCGGCGGCGGCCGAGGCCGCCCGAGCCGGCGCGCAACTCGCCGATGCGGCCGCCGCGGCGCCGGCGGCCCGGGCGGCGGCGGCCGCGGCGGTGTGGGGCGGCGGGCGGCGAATGGCGACGGTTCCGCCGCCGCCGTGGCGCCAGGGCGATCCCGCCGACTCGCTCTATCGGAGCGCGCGGCAGGCGCTCAACGACGGCGACTACCGGCGGGCGGCGCAGTTGTTCGCGGAGGTCGCGTCGCGCTACCCGCGCTCCGCGTACGCGGCGGACGCGCTCTACTGGCAGGCGTTCGCGCTGTACCGCAGCGGCGGCTCCGGCGAGCTGCGCGCCGCGCTCGCCGCGCTCGAGGTGCAGGGGACGCGCTACCCCCAGGCGAGCACGCGCGGCGACGCCGAGACGCTGGCGACGCGAATCAACGGCGAGCTGGCGCGGCGCGGCGACGAGCAGGCCGCGCGGCGCGTGGCCCGGCGCGCCGACGCCGTGACGCGGGCGCCGCAGCAGGGGTGCCCGACCGAGGACGATGAGAACGACATGCGCGTGGCGGCGCTGAACGCGCTGCTACAGATGGGGACGGAGCAGGCGATGCCGATCCTGCGGCAGGTGCTGGCGCGCCGCGACGCGTGCTCGGCCACGCTGCGCCGGCGCGCGGTGTTCCTGGTCTCGCAGAAGCGCACGCCGGAGACGGCCGCGATCCTGCTGAAGGCGGCGCGCGAGGATCCGGACCCGGAGGTGCGCGGCCAGGCGGTCTTCTGGCTGTCGCAGGTGCAGGGCGACGAGGCCGTGGACGCGCTACAGGACGTGCTGCGCACGGCGACGGACGCGGAGGTCAAGGAGAAGGCGCTCTTCGCGCTATCGCAGCACCGCGGCGCGAAGGCCGCGAACGCGCTGCGCGCCTACGCCCTCTCGGACGCCGCCTCGCCCGAGCTGCGCGCGAAGGCCGTGTTCTGGATCGGCCAGAGCCGCTCGCCGCAGAACGCGCAGTTCCTGCGCGACCTCTTCACCCGCACGCGGGACGCCGAGCTGAAGGAGCGGATCCTGTTCTCGCTCTCGCAGATGGGACGGGAGATGAACGGCCGATGGCTGATGGACGTCGCCATGGGGAGCGACCAGCCGATCGAGATCCGCAAGAAGGCGCTGTTCTGGGCGGCGCAGGGCGGCGCGCCGGCCGCGGACCTGGTCGCGCTCTACGACCGCAGCGGCGACCGCGAGATCAAGGAGCAGCTCATCTTCGCCTACTCGCAGCGCCGCGACCCGGCGTTCGTCGACAAGCTGATCGACATCGCCCGCCACGAGAAGGACGTGGAGCTGCGCAAGCGGGCGATCTTCTGGCTGTCGCAGTCCAAGGACCCGCGCGCCGTAGAGGTGCTCCAGGAGATCATCAACCGATGAGCACGCGTATTCCCCGCGCCTCGTCGCTCGTTGCTGCCGCCCTGCTGGCCGGCGCACCGGCGGCGACGGCCCAGTCGCTGGCGTCCCGGGTGGCCGCGGCCCCCGACGGCACGGTCCGGTTCAGCTTCGCGACGCGGCCGGGCATCTGCGGCAACGGCGAGAACGGCATCAGCCGGTGGAGCGGTCGCTCCTCGGAGTGGGAGAGCGACTGCGAGGAGGGGCCGGCGCGGATCGCGCTGGACGTGCGGGACCACCGGGTCGCCGCCATGCGGACGTACGTCGGCGGCCACTGGCGCCCGGGCGGCGCCGGCGTGACGGACCTGGGGAGCGTGCGGGCGGCGGACGCGGCCGGCTATCTGCTCTCGCTGGCGCGCTCCGACGACGTCGTCGCCCGGCGGGCGATCTTCGCGGCGACGCTGGCGGACAGCGTGACGGTCTGGCCCGACCTGCTGGCGATCGCGCGCGACGCGTCGCGGCCACAGGCGGTGCGCAAGCAGGCCACGTTCTGGCTCGGGCAGGAAGCCGCGGCCGCCGCCACGCGCGGCCTCGACGAGCTGGCCCGCGACGACGACGTCGACGTGGAGATCCGCAAGCAGGCGATCTTCGCGCTGTCGCAGCGGCCGCGCGACGAGGGCGTGCCCGCGCTGATCGAGATCGCCCGGCGGAACGGCGATCCGCGGCTGCGCCGCCAGGCGCTGGTCTGGCTCGGCCAGAGCGGCGACCCGCGCGCGCTGGCGCTGTTCGAGGAGCTGCTCGTCAAGCGGTAGCTCGGGACTCGGATCCGAGCGCGCGCCCCGCGCCCGCACCCGACGCCGTGCCGTCACCGGCGGGTGCGGGCGCCGTCGCGTTCGGGGGCCGTTCACGGCTCCTCGAGCGTGAGGGACTCCCGCTTGAAGACGCGGAACAGGAGCCAGAGCGACGGGATGAGGACGGCCATGCCGACGGGGAGCGCGTAGAGAACGAAGCGCAGCGTTGGCGCGCGCGCGGCGGCGAGGTGGAGCGGCAGGTCGGGATAGATCAGGTAGGGATACTGCGCGAGTGCCCAGCCGACGAGAAGGCAACCGACCTGCGCGACGGCGGCGATGCGCGCGAGGCGGTAGCGCCGCCGGAGCAGCAGCCAGCCGGACGCGAGCGCGGCCAGGACGCCGATGCCGACGACGGGCGCGGCGCGCCCGCCGAGCAGCCCGTTCCAGAGGTGCGGCGCGCCGCTGCGCAGGAGCGGCAGCACGAGCACGGAGAGCGCGACGACGAACGTTCCGGCGAGCAGGGCCTCCCGCCGGAAGTCGTCGCGCAGCGCGCCGTCGGTCTCGTTGGCCAGGTAGACGGCAGCGAGGTAGGCGCAGATCGCGAGCGCGAGCGCGCCGATGGCGATCGAGGTCGGCGTAAGCCAGGCGGGCGGGGCGCCGGCGAGCACCTGCCCGTCGGCGATGCGCAGGGCGCCGGACGAGATCGCGCCGAGGCACATGCCCAGGAGCGCGGGCGTGATCACGCTGGCCGCACCGAAGACGGCGCCCCAGCGGCGGGCGCCCGGCGCCGGCCCGGTCGAGCGGGCGCTCTGCGGCGAGTAGGCGCGGAAGACGAACGCCGCGCCGCGCAGGATGATCCCGAAGAGCACGAGGTGGAACGGGATGTAGAGCCCGACGCTGAGCGCGGCGTACGCCGGCGGGAACGCGGTGAAGACCAGCACGATGACGAAGATGAGCCAGACGTGGTTGGCTTCCCACACCGGCCCCATCGCGTGGGCGATCGCCTCGCGCTGCGCCGCCTTGCGCGGCCCGTGCGCGAACGCGTCCCAGATGCCGCCGCCGAAGTCGGCCCCGCCGAGCGCCGCGTAGGCGACGACGCCGAGGACGCCGAGCGCGGCGACCCACCCCTCAAGCGGCACGAACCGCCTCCGAGCCCTCGGGCTGCGCGGCGCTCGCGCCCGCGAGCCGGCGCAGCAGCAGCGCCAGCGTGCCGCCGAGGAAGAGGTAGAGCAGCGTGAACATGAGGAACGTCGGCCCGACGTGCGGAACCGGGGTCACGGCGTCCGCGGTCCGCATCACGCCGTAGACGACCCACGGCTGGCGCCCGGCCTCGGCGACGACCCACCCGGCCTCGAGCGCGAGGAAGCCGAGCGGCGAGACGGCGACGAGGAGGCGGAGCAGCCACGGGGGGTGCGCGCCGCGGCGTCGCCAGCGCAGGAACCAGTAGAGGGCGCCGGCGCCGAGGAGGAGGAACGCGCTCCCGACCATCAGGTCGAATGCGAGGTGCGTGACGGCGACGGGCGGGCGCCGGTCCGGCGGCACGGCGTCCAGGCCCGGGACGACCGCGTCCGGCGTGCGGGCGACGAGGAGGCTCAGCCCGGCCGGGATCCGGATCGCGCCGCGGACCTCGCCCGTCCGCTCGTCCGGCAGCCCGCCGACGAGGAGCGGGGCGCGGGCCTGGGTGCGGAAATGCGCCTCCATCGCGGCGAGCTTCGCGGGCTGGTGGCGCGCGGTCTGGCGCGCCGTATAGTCGCCGCTGAGCGGCTGGAGGAGCGCCGCGACCGCGCCGACGGCGAGCGCGACGCCGAGCCCGGAGCGGTGGTAGGCATCGCGTCGCCCCTTCAGGAGTCCCAGCGCGTAGACGCCCGCCACGCCGAAGCCGGTCGCGATGTAGCAGGAGAGGGAGGAGTGTACCGCCATGTGGATCCAGGCCGGCGTGCGGAACGGCCCGAGCGGATCGACGGCCGCGAGCGTGCCGCCGGCCTCGCGGATCCCGCCGGGCACCTGCATCCAGGCGTTGGCGGCTACGACGAGCACGCCGGACAGGAGGCCGCTGACGGCGATGGGGATCCCGGTGAGCCAGTGGCGGAACGGCGACAGCCGGTCCCAGCCGTAGAGGTAGAGGCCGATGAAGATCGCCTCGATGAAGAAGGCGTAGCCCTCGAGTGCGAAGGCGGACCCGATCACCGCGCCGGAGAACGCCATGAAGCGGGGCCAGAGGAGCCCCAGCTCGAAGGAGAGTGCGGTCCCGGAGACCGCGCCGACCGCGAACGTGAGCGCGGTGGCCTTGGCCCAGGTCCGGGCCAGCGCCCGGTAGTGGTCCCGCCCCGTGCGGAGCGCCAGCCCCTCGGCGAGCACCATGAGCAGCGGCAGCCCGATGCCGAGCGCCGCGAAGATCATGTGGAATCCGAGCGAGACCTCCATCTGCGCCCGGGCCGCCGTGAGTCCGTCCATCGGTGCTCCGCGTGGTTCGCGGTGCGCGTTCGGCGCCGGCTCGTCCTGCGTCGACGCGTCGAGGTGCTGCGCCCGCGGCGGGCCGGCGGGCGCGCGGCGTCAGCCGCCGCCCGGCAGGCGGCGGATGTCGCGTGCGCCCGCAGCCACGCCGGAGCCGACGCCGACGCCGAACACGATCGCCGTGCCGGCGCCGAAGAAGGGGAGCAGCCAGACGACGGGCGCCGCGGCGAGCACCGCGCCGGCGCCCGCGATCCACGGCGCCCGGGCGCGCTGCACGGCATCCACGAAGCGGAGGCGGCGGCGGACGAAGTCGCGGGCGCCGAGATGGCCGGCGATCGCGGCACCGAGTGCGCCGATGGCGACGATGAGACCGATCATGGGATCCCTCCTCCTGGTTGCCGGACCGTACGCCGGTGCCGCGCACGGGGTTTCAGTACCCGCTAGCGGGGCGTGCGCTCCCAGTTCGGCAGGTGCTCGACCAGGAAGTCGATCGGGAGCACGATGCACGCGGCGTCGCGTTCGCGGCGGAAGACGACCTGCGACCAGCCGCGCATCCCGGTCGGCGTCAGCGTCTCGCCGTTGAGGAAGAGGCGTCGCCCCTGGATGGCGCGCACGATCACGCGCTCGTAGCGCGAGCGGCTGAGCTGCCGCTCGGTGAAGAGGTCGTCCCAACTGACGAGGTGGCCCACGTCCTCGTACTCCGGCGGGCGGTCCGGCAGCTCGAGGAGCGAGGGGGCGCGGCCGTGGAGCACGGAGCCGATCAGCCGGAACGTGAACGGGTCGGAGATGCGGCGGATCTCGCGCCAGAAATGGCGCGCCGTCAGTCCGGCGATGGTGCGGAGGCTGAGGCGGCGCCCGTCGCGCGTGCGCCAGAGGGGCGCATCGATGTCGCAGGCGAAGGGGTTGGCCGCGAAGCAACTGTAGCGCGCGAGCCACCCGTGGCGGGTGGTGTGGCGGACCGGCGCGAACGCCGCGAGCACCGGCAGGTCCGTCCGGTCCAGCACGTGGAGGTCGTAGGATGGCCAGCGCATGATCGCGCGCACGATGCCGACGATGATCGTCGCGGTGGCGACCATGAGCGCCGGGCTCGGCGTGAAGTCGACGGTCACCTCGATGCGGTCGCCGCGCGGCCGCACGCCGACGCCGGTCGACCGCCGGTTGGCGGCCAGGAGCAGGACCGGCACGGGCAGGATGTAGGAGAGCAGAAGGGCGAGCCGCTCGATGGAGCGGCGGGCGCGCGGGCGCCCGCCCGAGCGCTCGAACGAGACGTTGTAGTGCGCGCTGAAGCCGGTCAGCCGCGCCCGCCGCCCGGCCCGGCGCTCCCAGTCGTCGAGCTCCTCGCGCACGAAGCGGATCGACTCCCACAGCGAGCGGACGGCCCGCGCGGGCGCGCCGCGCTCGATCTCGATCACCGGTGTGGCCACCTCGATCACGCCCGTGTCGAAGTAGACCGCGCCGCCGGTCGGGACGTGGTACGACGTACCGATGCGGTGCATCAGCTCGCCCCGGATGAAGGAGCGCGGGTCCTCGAAGACCGCCTCGGGCCGCGTCGGCCGGTCGTCGACCAGTAACCCGAACTCGGATTCCAGCCCCATGGCCGCGAGCTGCAACCGCTCCGGGGCCGCCGGCGTCGCCGCCCATTTCCCGCGCTGCTTCTCCGTCGAGCTCATTCCACGCCGCCTCCGGGTCCGCCGAGGGGCTCGCCGGGAGTGTCTCGCTGCTCCGCGTCCGCCTCCGACGGCGCATCCTCCGGCACCTGGACGACGAACCCCAGATCCAGGTGCACGTGGTCGTCCACCTCGCCGACGCCATGACCGAACGGCAGCGTGTGGAACGCCGGGCTCACTTCCACCGCCAGGCGACCGTACTTCTCGATCATCTCGCGGTCGTGCAGGTACGTGTCTCCGATCCGGTACAGGTCCGCCGCAGTGCCCCAGCAGTGCGGCGTCGCGTAGCGGAGGAGTCGGTGCGACGGGGAGCGGTAGCCGCCGTTCGCCGAGATGAAGACGAAGGTGCCCACCGCCTGGCGCAGCATCTCGAGGTGCGTGGCGAGCAGCGTGATCGCGCAGGGGACGTAGCGCGGGAAGCGGCGCAGCGGCTCCGCCTCGCGCACGTCGACGTCCAGGAACTCCGCGAGCACGAAGTGCGGCGCCAGCCGCACGTCGCGCGCCTGCCGCCACGACTCGACCGCGTAGAAGAACCGCGGCAAGCGGCGTAGCCGGCCGCTGCGATCCGCGACCAGCTCGCCGGGGCGCAGCACGTCCCGGTACTCCGGGGGCAGCTCGAGGCCATCGACCAGCCGCAGCGGCACGCCGCCGGCCTCAGGCATCGTCGCCCTCGGTGCAGAGGTGCTCGTAGACGAGCCGCGAGATCCCGGCGATCGTCTCGTTGCGCGCGCCGTACACGTCGGCGGGCCACTCCGTCAGGACGACGAGCGCGTAGGGGTCACGGCCCTGGAGGTAGACCAGCCCCGCGTCGTGCGCGACGGTCGAGATCTCGCCCGTCTTGTGCGCGACGCGGGCGCCGGCCGGCAGCCCCGCGGGGATCCCCGCGTTGAACTCCTGACCGTGCAGGATCTCGAGCATCTGCTCGGAGAGCTCCACCGAGAACGCCCGGCGCTCCTGAAGCACCCGGAGCACCTCGAGCAGCCCCTTCGCGGTGACGCGGTTGTTGATCCCCCGCTCGAAGGCGCGCTCGTCCTCGACGCCGCGCTCCAACCGCACGCCGTGCAGGCTCAGCGAGGCGAGCTTCGCCTGGACCTCCTCCACCCCGACCAGATCGAGCAGCAAGTTCGTTGCAAGATTGCTGCTCGTGACGATCATGTGGCGGGCCAGATCCTCGACCCTCATGGTCCGGCCGATCGCCGCCTGGACGTCGGAGTTCGCGTCCCGGCTCGCCTCCACGCGGAACGGCTCGCCGTCCGCGACGCTGCGGAACCGATTCCGCACGTGCACGCGCGAGTCCGTGCTGAGCGCCCCGTCGGCGATGACGCCGTAGACGCCCAGCATGACCGCGAGCTTGATCGTGCTGGCGGCGTGGAACCAGACGTCGCCGTGCAGGCTCCACTCGGTCCGCGTCTCCCAGTCGTGGTATGCGACGGCGACGGCGGCCGCCCCCGCCTCCCGCGCCACGCGCAGGATCCTCGATCGTAGCCGGTCAGCGGCCATCTCGTTCGGGTGTCGAAGTCCGGTCGGATCGACCCGGCGCACCAGCGCGACGGGCCGCTTGCACGTTCGACGCCAGACGACGCAGCGGTGGAATGGGCGACGTCGCGGTCGCCACCCTCCCACTCCTCCGCCCGGCCGTTCGCGCGGCTAGGCGGTCGGGCGCGACTCGCGGAGGAGCGCCTCCAACGCCGTGGCGGCCAGCGGTGGCGAGAAGAGGAACCCCTGGGCGGTGCGGGAGCCGAGGGCGCGGAGCTCGTCGCGCTGCTGCGGCGTCTCCACGCCCTCGGCGATCGCCTCGATGCCGAGCGCGCCGGCCAGCGCCACGATGGCGCCGACGATCTGGCGGTTCGACTCGTCGCGCCCGAGGCGCTCCACGAAGGACCGGTCGATCTTCAGCATGTCGACCGGGAACCGGTGCAGGTGGCTGAGCGAGGAGTAGCCGGTGCCGAAGTCGTCGATGCACAGCTCGACGCCGGCCTGCCGCAGGCGCCGGAACGCGGCGATGGCGCCCTCGGGGTTCGCCACGAGCGCGCTCTCGGTCATCTCCAGGCGCAGGATGCCGGCGAGGCCGAGCGTCCGGACCAGCTCCTCGATGTGCTCGACGAGATCCCGCTGCGCGAGCTGCTTGGCCGCGACGTTGACGCTGAGCGTGAGCGTGCGCGCCTGCGGGTAGCGCGCCCGCCAGTCGGCCATGCGCCGGCACGCGGCGTCGAGCACCCAGCGGCCCAGCGGCACGATCAGCCCCGTCTCCTCGGCAAGGGGGATGAACTCCGCCGGCATCACCAGGCCGCGCGTCGGGTGGCGCCAGCGCGCCAGCGCCTCCAGTCCGACGAGCGCGCCGGTGTCCAGCGAGACGATCGGCTGGTAGAAGACGTCGAATTCCTCCTCCTCGACGGCGCGGCGCAGGTCCGTCTCGAGGCGCAGGAGCGCCATCGCTTCGGCGTGCATCGTGTGGTCGAAGACCTGGTGCTGCACGCCGCCGAGCTGCTTGGCGCGGTACATGGCCGTGTCGGCATCCCGCAACAGCTCCTCCGGGCGCTCGTACTCGGCGGAGCCGAGCGCCACCCCGACGCTCGCCGTCGTGAAGACCGTCTGTCCTG
Organism: Gemmatimonadota bacterium; assembly: GCA_019689775.1. Lineage (GTDB taxonomy): Bacteria > Gemmatimonadota > Gemmatimonadetes > Longimicrobiales > RSA9 > JADGGV01. The sequence continues at coordinate 31,219 of JADGGV010000002.1, read as the reverse complement.
CCAGCGCGTGCGGTTCCTTCAACCGCTCGTGGATCCGCTCCGCGATCCGATCCGCGTCCTCCACCTCCTCGATCTCGAACAGGAGGATCGCGAACTCGTCCCCGCCGAGCCGCGCCACGGTGTCGCCCGGGCGGACGGACGCCTCCAGCCGGCGCGCCACCCCGACGAGCAGCTCGTCGCCCGCCAGGTGGCCGAGCGAGTCGTTGATCACCTTGAAGCGGTCGAGGTCCAGGAACAGGACCGCGAAGTGGTACGCCGGGTCGCGCGCCGCCCGCTCCAGCGCCCGCTCGAGGCGGCGCATGAACAGCGCGCGGTTCGGCAGCCCGGTCAGCGGGTCGTGCAGCGCGTCGCGGCGGAGGCTCTCCTCGGCGCGCTTCCGGTCCGTGATGTCGTGGATGATCCCCTGGTAGCCGGCCACGCGGCCGTCGGCGTCCAGGCGCACGACCGAGTTGAGCAGGCAGTCGATCTCGCTGCCGTCGCTGCGCCGCAGCCGCACCTCGAAGCCGTGCACGCTGCCGTGGGCCTCGATTTCCCGGCGGAAGCGCTCCAGGTCCGCCGGCCGGGCGTAGAGCGAGACCGCGCTCATCTGGAGCAGCTCCGCCCGGCTGTAGCCGACGAGCGCCTCCATCGACGCGTTCACGTCCAGGAACCGGCCGGAGCTGGACGTGATGTAGATGGCGTCGCGCGCGTCGTGGAAGAGCGAGCGGTACCGGCGTTCGCTCTCGCGCAACGCCTCTTCGGCGCGGCGCTTCTCGGTCACGTCCTGGAAGTAGACGGACAGCCCCTCGGGCGAGGGGTAGGCGTGGACGGAGAACCAGCGGTCCACGACCACCGAGCGCGCCTCGAAGTTCGCCGGCGCCATGTCCGCCATCGCGCGCCGGTACTCGCGACCGAAGACGGAGTCGTACGAGTCCGGGAAGCGCGTCCAGAGGTGTTGCCCGAGCAAGGTCCCCGGCGCCAGCGCGAGCAGCTCCTCGGCGCGCCGGTTCGCGTACGTGACGCGCCAGTCGCGGTCGAGCGCGAAGAAGCCGTCCGTGATGCGATCCAGCACGGCGACGATCTCGCGGTGCGCCGCCTCCGCGCGTGCGCGGGACTCCTCCAGCGCGAGGAGCCGCGCGCGGTCCACGGCCGGCGAGCCTGCCGTCTCCCGTTCCCGCGCGTCTATCGCATGCCTCTGGTCGTCGCCGCGGGGCGGTGCCTCCGCGTGCGCGGCCCCCTCTTTCGGCTCCATTCGCACCCGATCCGGCGGCCGCCGCGGCGGCGCCCGCCGCCCGGCCGGCCGCGCGCCGCGCCGCCGCCCGCCCCCCGCCCCGCGGGCGCCGCGGGGGCGGCCGCCCGCGGCGGGCGGCCCCCCGCGCCGCGTCGCCTCCGGCGCCGCGAGGCGCCGCTCCTCGGTCCGGGGACAGGTCGAGGACTTCGTCGAGGAAGGTACCGGGCAATCTAACCGGGGCGTGGAACGCCCTCAAGGTGCGGTGGCGAGCGGAGATCCGCGCCAGCGCTCGAAGATCGTGGTGGCGGCGAGCGCCCAAGGGGTCGCGATGGCGAGGCCGGCTGGCGTCGCGGGGCGCGGGACGGGCGCCGGGCAGGGCGCGGTGCGCGAGGCGGACTGCGGCGCGGGGACGCGGACGAGGTGGCGGTTCGGGAGCGCGGTCGGGGCCTACGTGCGGCGGCGCGTGCGGCGCGCGAGGTCCTGCGCGATCCGCTGGAGCCGGCGGCCCCGCGCGTCCAGCGCCGCGGCGAGCCGGCGCGCGCTCTCGGGGCTCGGTCGCCGGCGGCCGGTCCGCCACGAGCGGAGCAGGTCGTAGCTCAGGCCGCTTTCCTCCGCCAGGATGCGCGTATTGAACGGTCCTTCCGTCAGCGCGTTGCGCACGACCTCGTTCAGCTCGTCGCTCATCCGCCGCATCGGGCGGCGCTCGAGGCGTGCTGGCCGCCGGTCCGCCCGCCACTACCGCGTGGAACGCGGGTCCGTGCATCCCTGAGGCCCGGGGCCACGCCCGCATCGGAGAAAGATTCCCGCGGCGCGCGGGCGGAGCAACGGCCGCGGCGGACCAGGCGGACCGGCCTCGCGGAGTTGGCCCCGCGCGGCGGGTTCGCGGCGTGCCCGGCGGCGCGGCCCACCGCCGGGCACGGACCGTGCGGCGGGCGGCGCGCATGCAGCGATCCATGAGCGAGCCGCGCCGACGCCTCGCCGTCGGTGCGGAGGTGCGGGCCGGCGGCGGTGTGGAGTTCCGCGTCTGGGCGCCGGGGCGGCGGCGCGTGAGCGTCGTCCTGGAAGGCGCGCCGGCCGGGGTCGAGGTGCCGATGAATGCGGAGCCGGCTGGCTACTTCTCGGGGGCGGTCGGGCAGGCGCGGCCGCTGACGCTGTACCGGTTCCGGCTGGACGACGATGCGAGGCTGTACCCGGACCCGGCATCACGCTTCCAGCCGGAGGGGCCGCACGGCCCGTCGCAGGTCGTGGATCCGGACGCGTACGCGTGGCGCGACGCGCAGTGGCGTGGTCCGGCGCCCGAGGGGCAGGTCATCTACGAGATGCACATCGGCACGTTCACGCCGGAAGGGACGTGGGCGGCCGCCGCGCGGCTGCTCCCGGAGCTGGCCGACCTGGGCGTCTCGATGCTGGAGGTGATGCCGGTCGCGGACTTCCCCGGCCGCTTCGGCTGGGGGTACGACGGCGTGAACCTGTTCGCGCCGACGCGGCTCTACGGCGCGCCGGACGACTTCCGGCGGTTCGTGGACGAGGCGCACCTCCTCGGGCTGGCGGTCATCCTGGACGTCGTCTACAACCATCTCGGCCCGGACGGCAACTACCTGGGCGCGTACTCGCCGGCGTACTTCACGGACCGGTACGCGAACGAATGGGGCGCCGCGATTAACTTCGACGGCGAGGACGCGGGGCCGGTGCGCGAGTTCTTCGTCGCGAACGCGGGCTACTGGATCGACGAGTACCACCTGGACGGCCTGCGGCTGGACGCGACGCAGCAGATCTTCGACTCCTCGCCCACGCACATCCTGGTCGAGATCGGGCGACGCGTGCGGGAGGCGGCGCGCGGCCGGCGCACGTACGTCGTGAACGAGAACGAGCCTCAGGACGCGCGGCTGGTGCGGCCGCTGGAGGCGGGGGGCTACGGCCTGGACGCGGTCTGGAACGACGACTTCCACCACAGCGCCCGCGTCGCGGCGACCGGGCAGCGGGGCGCGTACTTTCGCGATTACACCGGCACGGCGCAGGAGCTGCTCTCCGCGGTGAAGCGGGGCTTCCTCTACCAGGGGCAGCGCTACGCCTGGCAGCGGAAGCGGCGCGGGAGCCCGACGCGCGGGCTGCCGCCGGCCGCGTTCGTGAACTTCCTCCAGAACCACGACCAGGTGGCGAACACCCCGGGCGGACGGCGCCTGCACCGGTTGACCGATCCGGGGCGGTTCCGCGCGCTGACCGCGCTGCTGCTGCTGGCGCCGCAGACGCCGATGCTGTTTCAGGGACAGGAGTACGCCGCGTCGACGCCGTTCCTGTACTTCGCGGATCACGTCCCCGAGCTGGCCGTGAAGGTGCGCGCGGGGCGGGTCGAGTTCCTGCGGCAGTTCCCCGGGCTGCGTGCACCGGGCGCGGAGCGGCTCATCCCGGATCCGGACGCGGCCACCACGTTCGAGGCGTGCAAGCTCGACCCCGCGGAGCGGCGCGCCCACGCGGAGATCACGGCGCTCCACCGCGACCTCGTGCGGCTGCGGCAGCAGGATCGCACGATCGCGGCCGCGGGGCCCGTCGATGGCGCCGTGCTGGGCCGGCGCGCGCTCGCGCTGCGCTGGTTCGGGCCGGACGAGGACGACCGCCTGCTCCTCGTCAATCTCGGTGCCGACATCGTGCGCGGGTCGATCGCCGAGCCACTCCTCGCGCCGCCGGCCGGCACGCGCTGGGAGCCGATGTGGGCGAGCGAGGACCCTCGGTACGGCGGCGCCGGCGCGCCCCCGCCCGAGCGAGAGACCGGGTGGTGGATCGGCGCGCACGCCGCGGTCCTGCTGCGGCCGCGCCCGCACCGCGCGGCGGCCGGGGACGCGATCGGCGGGGAGCCGGCACCGCATGGATGATCCGATCCGCCGCCTGAGCTGGCCGCCCGGCGATCCGCCCGATCCGGCGCGCCTTCTTCAGGACGAATGGCTGGTCACGAACGGGCTCGGCGGCTACGCCGCGTGCACGTTGGCCGGCGTGCCGACTCGGCGGTACCACGCGCTCCTCGTCGCCGCGCTCGGCGGGCGGTTCGGGCGGACGGTGATGCTCGCGCACGTGGACGAGCGCATCGAGTGGGACGGGGGCGCCATGGCGCTGACGGCGCTCGACCGGGGTGAGACCGCCGACCCCGCGCCCGCCGCCGCCAGCCTACGGGAGTTCCGGCTCGAGACGGGTCTACCCGTGTGGGTCTACGCGCTCGGCGGGCGCGTCGTCGAGCGCCGGATCGTCATGCCCGCGCGCCAGAACACGACGCTCCTCCTCTACCGCCTGCTCTCCGGCCGCACGCTGCGCCTGCGCGCCCGGCCGTGGGTCCACCTCCGCTCCCACGACGCGGAGGTCTCGAGCGCGCTGCACGCGCCCTATCGCCACACCACCGTCGAGGCGCGGCACGAGATCGCGTCCGCCGCCGACTACCCACCGCTCCGCCTCGAGATCCTCGGCGCGCCGCCCGCGTTCATCGCCGACGCCCGCGTCGTCGAGGACGTCCACTATCGGCTCGAGGAGCTGCGCGGCTACCCGTCGGTGGGGCCGCTCTGGTCGCCGGGCGTCTTCTCGGCGGAGCTGACGCCCTACACCACGCTCTGCTTTCTCGCGTCCTCCGAGGACTGGGGCATCGCCGAGGCGTTGACGCCCGACGAGGCGATCGACGCCGAGCGCGAGCGCCGCCGCCGGCTCGTCGCGCTCGCCGCGTCGGCCGCGCAGACCGGGCCCGCCGCCGAGCTGGTCCTTGCCGCCGACCAGTTCGTGATCCGCCCGGTCGGACGCCGCCTCGAGACGCCGCGCATCGAGGCCGTCGGCGACGAGGTCCGCACCATCATCGCCGGCTACCCCTGGTTCACCGATTGGGGCCGCGACACGATGATCGGCCTCGAGGGGCTCGCGCTCTGCACCGGCCGCGCGATCGAGGCGGGCTACATCCTGCGCACCTTCGCCCACTACATCCGCAACGGGCTGATCCCGAACCTGTTCCCCGAGGGGCAGTCCGCCGGGCTCTACAACACCGCGGACGCGACGCTCTGGTTCTTCCACGCGATCGACCGCTACGTCCGCGCCACCGGCGACCACTACACGCTCGAGCTGCTCCTGCCGCGCCTGAAGGACATCCTGAACCGACACATCGCCGGGACGGACTTCGGCATCCGCCTCGATCCGGCCGACGGCCTCGTGATCCAGGGGGCGGAGGGGTACCAGCTCACGTGGATGGACGCGAAGGTCGACGACTGGGTCGTCACGCCACGCCGCGGGAAGTCCGTCGAGATCAACGCGCTCTGGTACAACGCCCTGCGGCTGATGGAGGGGTGGCTCCGCGAGCGCGGCGACGAGGAGGCCGACGGCGCCCGCGAGCTCGCCGAGCGCTGCCGGCTCTCGTTCAACCGCCGCTTCTGGTACGACGAAGGCGGCTACCTCTACGACGTCGTGGACGGGCCGGAGGGCGACGACCCGAAGTGCCGGCCGAACCAGGTGCTCGCCATCTCGCTGGAGCACCCCGTGCTCGACCCCGCTCGCTGGGTCGACGTGCTGCGCATGGTGCGCGAGAAGCTCCTCACGCCGGTCGGCCTTCGGTCGCTGGCCCCCGGCGACCCCGATTACAAGCCCACCTACTTCGGCGACCGCCGCGCGCGCGACGCCGCTTACCACCAGGGCACCGTCTGGCCCTGGCTCATCGGCCCGTTCGTCGATGCGTGGCTCCGCGTGCACCCGGGCGACGTGCAGACCGCGCACGGCTGGCTCGACGGCCTGATCGACTCGCTCGGCCACGACTGCATCGGCACGATCTCGGAGATCTTCGACGCCGAGCCGCCCTACACCTCGCGCGGCTGCGTCGCGCAGGCCTGGAGCGTCGCCGAAACGCTCCGCGCGCTGCTCCGCACGACTAGCGGCTGACGACGCCCTTGAGGCCGCCGGAGATGAGCGCGGCCACGCTGGTCAGGATCCGCGGCAGGTTGAGCCCGCCGGGCGAGGCGAGGTACTTCGGCTCCCACACCGGCGCGAACTTCTCCTTGTACTGCCGCAGGCCCTGGAAGGAGTAGAAGTTCTCGCCGTAGCGGAAGACGAGCGCGCCGAGCCGGTTCCAGAGCGGCGCCAGGGTGCGGTTCTCGAGCCCGGACAGCGGCGCCATCCCCAGGCTGAACCAGCGGTATCCCTGCGCTTTCCCCCAGAGCATCAGCTCGATGAAGAGGTACTCCATCACGTCCTCGGGCGCGTCCGCGGCGTAGCGCATGATGTCGACGGACAGCTCCTCGCGGTCCGCGCCGAGCCAGAGGTTCGCGAACGCGACGATGCGCCCGCCGCAGCGCACGACGGCGACCGGGAAGTTCGCGATGTAGCGCTCGTCGAACGCGCCGAGCGAGAAGCCCTTCTCGCGGGTCCGCTTCGCGGCCAGCCAGGCGTCGGAGATCCGGCGCAGCTCGGGGAGCAGCGCCGGCACCTCCTCGACCGGCACGATGGCGAAGGTGCACCCCTCCTTGGCCAGTCGGTGGTGCACGCGGCGCATCCCCTTCCGCGCCCCGCCCTCGAGGGAGAAGTCCGCGAGCGGCACGCGCGCCTCCTCGCCGAGCTTGAGCAGGGTCAGCCCGAGGTCGAGGAAGAGCGGGAGCCCGGCCGTCTTGACCTGGTAGAAGACCGTCCAGCCGCCGTGCCGATCGACCAGCTCGCGGAAGCGCCAGATCAGCTCGGGCCACTCCTCCTCCGGGCCGACCGGGTCGCCGAGCGCGACCCAGGTGCGGCCCTCGACCGCGTACATGATGAACGCGCGCCCGCTCTCGCTGAAGAGGAGCGCCTTGTCGCCGAGCAGCGCGAGGTTCGCGCTCGTGTCGGGCGAGCGCGCGATGATCTCTCTCGCGCGCGCCAGCTCCGCCGGCGTCGCCAGCGTCGGCTCCGGCGGCGCTGGCCGCAGCAGGCGCGACGCGGCGACCAGCATGACCAGCCCGACCGCGCCGACGGAGGCGCGCAGGAACCGCGGCGCATCGCCGCGGAGCGCGAAGCGCCAGAACAGCTCGCTCGAGTACTCGACGTGCTTGTAGGAGAAGAAGCCGAGCCAGATCGAGCCGGCGAGCACGATCGCGATGGCGACGATCCAGCCGATCGTGAACGGCTCGCCGGTGAGCGAGGCGCGGCGGTAGAAGTAGCGGCGCGCGGGGAGGAGCGCGAGGAGCATCACGCCGAGCGCGATCGCCTCCTCGTAGTCGGCGCCCTTGAGGAGCGAGAGCGCGATCCCGGCGAGCAGCAGCGCGACGGTCAGGCCGAACGCGGCGTCGATGCGCCGCTGGATGCCGCGCGCCAGGAGGAGGAGCCCGGCGCCGGCGAGGCTGGCCAGGAAATGCGAGGCCTCGATGACCCCGAGCGGGAGGAAGTCGTTCAGGAAGCGCAGGCGCGAGTGGATCGCCGGCGTCGCCCCGGAGAAGAGCAGGATGGCGCCGGCGAGGAACGTCGTGAACGCCAGGAGCTGCGGGGCGACGACGGGCGCCCAGCGACCGACGACGCGCGCCACGCGCCGCACGTCCTCCGTCCGCTGCCGCGCCTCGTGCCCGGCGAGCAGCACCGACGCGGTGACGAGCGGGAGCAGGTAGTAGATGCCGCGATACGCCAGCAGCGAGCCGAGGATCGCGTCCGGCGGCGCCCGCTCCTCGAGGAGCACGAGCACGACGGCCTCGAAGACGCCGAGCCCGCCGGGGATGTTCGTGACCAGCCCGGCCGTCTGGGCGAGCAGGTAGATGGTCAGCGCACCGGAGTACGAGACATGCGCCGAGGGTGGGAGGACCGCCCAGAAGATGCCGCCCGCCAGCGCCCAATCGGTGGCCGAGACGAGCATCTGGAGCAGCGAGAGGCGCGTGGTGGGGAACGCGAACTCCCAGCCGCGGATGCGGAGCGGCTGGCGCTCGAGCCGCCCCCAGAACAGGTACAGCGCCGCGATCGCGAGGAAGATCGCGCCGACGGGGCGCACGGAGGCGAACGGGACGTGCAGGACGTGCGGGATCTCGAGCGGCGAGAGCGCGAAGACGAGGCCGCCGACCGTGAACAGGCCGAGGAAGAACGTCAGGCTGTTGAACGCGATGACGTTCGTCACCTCGACGGCGGAGAGGCCCCACGCCGAGTACAGGCGGAAGCGCAGCGGCGCGCCCGTCAGCAGCGGGAAGCCGAGATTGTGGCTGAACGCGTAGGCGATGAAGGAGGCGAACGCGATGCGGGGGTACGCCAGCGGCTTGCGGATGTAGCGCAGCCCGAGCGCGTCGTACCCGGTAAGCACGAGGTAGTTGGCCGCCGTCAGCAGGAGCGCGAGGAGGATGCGCGCGTCCGGCAGCGCATGGAGCGCATGGACGATGTCGCGGTAGTGGTAGCGCCGCAGCGCGGAGTGCAGCACCCACACCGCGACGAGAAAGACGACCAGCCCGGCGAGCGGGCCCGCCACCTTCCGCAGCCTCGACACGATCGATGAACCGTCCAACGTTCTGCCGCCTCGCCATCCATGCGGGCCCGCGGGATCGGCGGCGGTCCCCCGGGCCGGTGCCGGTCTCGGACGGGGGTGGGGCGCCCATCGCGGTCGCGGCTGCCACGCGCCGCGCTCCCGCCCCGCGGCGCGCGGGAAGAATGGGCCGCACATGGGGGGCGGGCAACCGGCCGGTCGGCTTGCGCACCCGCCGGGACGCCCTTACCATGCCCGGCTCATACCCCACAAGGCGTGCCGCACCCGGCCGCCGCGCCGGCCGAGCCCCCGAGCCGGGCCGGAGAACGAGCCACCCACACCCGTCGAGTCCTTTGGCCACGCTCGATCAGACCCGCGAAGCCGCACCCGACGCCGCTCCGCCGACCTCGTCGGCCCGGTCCTGGCGCGCCCGCTTCGCGCTCGACGCGCTCCATTACCCGGTGGCGCCCACCGCCAACCGGGTGCCGTACATGCTCGGCGGCCTCACGTTCTTCGGCATCCTCCTGCTCATCGTCACCGGCGTCCTGCTCGACCAGTTCTACAACCCGGCGCCGCTCGGCGCGCACGACAGCGTCGTCTACATCGTGACGCGCGTGCCGCTCGGCTGGTGGCTGCGCGCGCTGCATTACTGGGGCGCGAGCATCGTGCTCGTGACCGTCTTCCTCCACCTGTGCTGGGTCTTCGCCCGGCGCAGCTACCGGCCGCCGCGCGAGGTGCAGTGGTGGAGCGGCGTCCTGCTGCTCCTGCTCCTGTTCGCATTCGCGTTCACCGGCACCGTGCTGCGCGGCGACCAGGAGGGCGGGGAAGCGCTCGCCCACGCCGTGGCGGGCGGCACGCTCCTCGGGCCGCTCGGCGCGCCGGCCTCGCCCGACTTCGCGCCCTCGACCTCGCTGCTCGCGCGGGTCCACAACGCGCACGTCGGGCTGCTGCCGCTCCTCCTCGTCGCGCTCGTCGCGCTCCACTTCTGGCTCGTCCGCTGGCTCGGCATCCACACGGCCGAGGCGCGGACATCCACGTTCGCGCAGCACCTGCGCCGGCTCGGCGGCACCGCGCTCCTCCTCTACGGCGCGCTCGCCATCCTCGCCGCGGTCGCGCCGCCGCACCTGGGCTACCCGGCGGTCGAGGGCGTCGAGGTCACGAAGCCGTTCTGGCCGTTCCTCTGGATCTACACGTTCGAGAACTCGCTCGGCATGGTCGGGATGATCGTCGCCCCGCTCGTCGTGTTCGGGGCGCTCGCCGTCGTGCCGCTCGTCGACCGGCGGGACGATGCGGCCGGCGGCCGCCCGCGCTGGGTCGTCGCCGCCGGCGTCGCCTTCCTCCTGCTGTTCCTCGGAACGCTGCTCTACGGCGCCATCGCGCCGCAGATGGCCCATCTCGGGATGTGATCGCCATGACCCGACGCTGGCTCGCCGCGCTCCTCCTCGTCGCGCTCGCCGCCGCCCCGGCCATCGCCCATGAGCACGGCCGCATCTACCTCGGCGCCAGCCAGGCGGCGCCCGGTGACTCGCTCGCGCTGCGCGGTGAGAAGCTCTCCAAGGCGACGACGTTCCGCGTCGTCCTGCGCGGCCCGCTCGCCAGCTACCCGCTCGGCGAGGTGACGACCGACCGCGCCGGCGCGTTCCAGTCCACGCTCCGCCTGCCGGCCGAGGCGCGCGCCGGCGCGTACACGGTCGTGCTCCTCGCGCCGGACGGCGACGTCTCCGCCCGAGCCGACCTCGCGCTGACCGCCGCCGAGCCGCCCGCCGGGGCGCCGGCGGCCGGCGCGCCCGCAGCCGTCGCCGCGGAGCACGCGGCGCACGCTCCCGCCGTCGCCGCGCCGCACGCGACCGCGCAGCCGATGGCGCTGCCGGTCCACGCCGGGCCCGGCGAATGGGCCGTCATCGCGCTCGTCACGCTCGCCTGCCTCGGCGCCGGGGCGCGCCTGCTGCGGCCGGCGCGTCGCTGAGCCGCCGCCGGCGCTGGCCGATCGCGCTCCGGCGCCGTAAGATGCAGCGTCGGCCGACGTGGACCGGCCGCCGGCACGCCTCATCCCTCGATCTGCGCAGCGGATGACCTCGCGGAAAGATGCGCCGCTCACGATCGGCGTCGACCTCGGCGGAACGAAGCTCGCCGCCGCCCTGGTGACCGAGGACGGGCAGGTCCTGTGCGATGTCCGTCGCCCCTCGGAGCCGGCGCGGGGCGGCGAGCAGATCGTGCTCGCCATCGCGGAGGCCGCCCGCACCCTCTGCGACGCCGCCGGTGACCGCGAGGTCGTCGGCATCGGCGTCGGCGTCGCCGGGCAGGTCGATCCCGACACGGGCGCCGTCCGCCACGCGCCGAACCTCCACTGGACCGACTTCCCGCTCAAGGCGCAGCTCGAGGACTCGGTCCACCTCCCCGTCGCCGTCCTGAACGACGTCCAGGCCGCCACCTACGGCGAATGGGTGCACGGCGCCGGCCACGGCGTCGACGACCTCGTCTGCATGTTCGTCGGCACCGGCGTCGGCGGCGGCGTCATCGCGAACGGCGAGCTGGTGCGCGGCGCTGGCGGCAGCGCCGGCGAGGTCGGCCACATCACCGTCGACCTGCACGGGCCGGTCTGCCGATGCGGCAACCGCGGCTGCGTCGAGGCGTACGCCGGCGGCTGGGCGATCGCGGAGCGGGCCCGCGCCGCGGTCCGGGCCGACCCGGCGCTCGGCGCCACGCTCCTCGCGCGCGAGGACGGCGACATCGACCGCATCGCCGCCCACACCGTCGCGCGGGCCGCCGAGGCCGGCGACCCCCTCGCCCGCCGCCTCGTCCTCGAGACCGGCGAGGCCCTCGGCGCCGGCGCCGCCGCGATCGTCAACGGCTTCAACCCCTGCCTCCTCGTCCTCGGCGGCGGCGTCGTGGACGGCATGCCGCAGCTCCTGCCGATCGTCGACGAGGTCATGCGCCGGCGCGCGCTCCGCGCCGCCGCCGACGAGCTGCGCATCGTGCCGCCGAAGCTCGGCGCGCATGCCGGCTCGATCGGCGCGGCGACCTGGATTTTGCGCCAGCTCGGCCGCTCCGGCGACATATGAGGCCTCGACACGCGCACGCCTGCCGGGTATCGTACGACATGCGCGCATTCTCTCCCACGCGCCGAGGCGGGATCGGCGGGAGGCGGCGAGACCGGCGGTGCCGGCGTGCGCCGCGAGCCGGTCGGGTGCCCGTCGCGGGCCGTCCTCGGTATCCCCTCGTGATCAGCAGATCGGAGATCGACGGATGAGAGTCGCCGTTCCACTGGAGGTCGTGGCGGGGGAGCGCCGGGTGGCGCTGGTGCCCGAGGTGGTGCGCCGGCTGGTGCAGGCGGGCTTCGGCGTCGTGGTCGAGCGTGGCGCGGGGGAGCGGGCGGGCTTCCCGGACGCGGCCTACGTCGCGGCGGGCGCGGAGGTCGTGGCGGACCCGGAGGCGGTCTTCGGCGCCGATTGCGTGCTGAAGGTCCAGCGGCCGGCGGTGCGGGAGGGCTCGGGGCCGGACGAGACCGAGCTGCTGCGCCCGGGCGCGATCCTGATCTCGTTCCTCTACCCGCAGACGTGTCCGCCGGCGATGGCGCGCCTGGCGGAGCGCGGCGTCTCGGCGTTCGGGTTGGAGCTGGTGCCGCGGATCACGCGGGCGCAGAAGATGGATGCGCTGAGCAGCCAGAGCACCGTTGCGGGGTACAAGGCGACGCTGCTGGCGGCGAACGCGACGGGGAAGTTCTTCCCGATGCTGATGACCGCGGCCGGGACGGTGGCGCCGGCGCGGGTGCTGGTGCTGGGCGCCGGCGTGGCGGGGCTCCAGGCGATCGCGACGGCGCGGCGGCTGGGCGCGGTGGTGGAAGCGGCCGACACGCGGCCGGCGACGAAGGAGCAGGTCGAGAGCCTGGGCGCGAGCTTCATCTCGCTGGACGTCTCGCACGAGGAGGCGCAGGACGCGGGCGGCTACGCCAAGGCGCTGGCGGAGGAGCACCTGGCCCGGGAGCAGGAGATCATCCGGGCGCACGCGGCCAAGGCGGACGTCGTGATCACGACGGCGCTGGTGCCGGGGCGGCGCGCGCCGATCCTGCTTCCGACGTCGACCGTCGAGGCGATGGCGCCCGGCTCGGTGATCGTGGACCTGGCCGCCGAGATGGGCGGCAACTGCGAGGTGACGCGCCCCGGCGAGACCGTCGTGCACGGCAGCGTCACCGTGCTGGCGCCGCTGAACCTGCCGAGCCAGATGCCGTACCACGCGAGCCAGATGTTCGCGCGCAACATCGCGGCGCTGCTGGAGTATCTGGCGCCGGGCGGTGAGGCGAAGATCGACCTGGAGGACGAGATCACCGGCGGCTGCTGCGTGACCTACCAGGGCGAGATCGTGCACGCGCCCACCCGGGCGCTGCTGGAGAAGGAGGTCACCGCGTGAGTCCCGAGATCCTGTTGGGTGCGTATGTCTTCGTGCTGGCGATCTTCGTCGGCTTCGAGGTCATCGCGCGGGTGCCGTCCATCCTGCACACGCCGCTCATGAGCGGCACGAACGCGATCCACGGCATCGTGCTGCTCGGCGCGATGCTCGTGGCCGGGAGCGCCGACACGCCGCTGCTGCACGCGCTCGGCTTCCTGGCCGTCGTCCTCGGCGCCGCCAACGTCTTCGGCGGCTTCGTCGTCACCGACCGGATGCTCGAGATGTTCCGCAAGAAACCGCAGCCCGGGACGCGGGAGAGGCAGCCGTGATCTACGACCTGCGTGCCAGCCTGATCGGCCTCAGCTACTTCGTCTCGGCCATCCTCTTCATCTTCGGGCTCAAGCGCCTCAGCTCGCCGACCACGGCGCGGAGCGGGAACCAGCTCGCCGCGATCGGCATGACGATCGCCCTCGCCGTCACGCTCCTCGACCGCCAGATCGTCTCCTTCACGTCCATCATCGTCGGCACGATCGTCGGCGCCGCCATCGGCATCTACTTCGGGCGGACCGTGAAGATGACGGCCATGCCGCAGATGGTGGCGCTGTTCAACGGGATGGGCGGCGCGACGGCCGCGCTCGTCAGCCTCGCGGAGTTCCTCCGGTTGGCCGCGGGGACGGGCGGCGGGAGCGGCGGCGCCGGCGAGCTCGCCTCCATCGTGCTCGGCACCGCCATCGGCGCGATCTCGTTCAGCGGCAGCATCGTCGCGTTCCTGAAGCTCCAGGAGCTGATGACGGACAAGCCGCTGCGCTGGCCGTTCCAGATGCAGCTCAACCTGCTGGTGGCGGTCGGGATCCTCGGGCTCGGCGTGCTCGTCGTGCTTGGCGCGGGCGGGACCGCGGCGCTCTGGGGCGTGCTGGCCCTCGCGCTCCTCGTCGGCGCGACGGCCGTGCTGCCGATCGGCGGCGCCGACATGCCGGTCGTCATCTCGCTGCTGAACTCGTTCACCGGGATGGCCGCGGCGTTGACGGGCTTCGTCGTCGACAACCAGATCCTGATCGTGGCCGGCGCCCTCGTCGGCGCCTCCGGCACGCTGCTCACGCTCCTCATGAGCCGGGCGATGAACCGGCCGATCTCGAACGTGCTGTTCGGCGCGTTCGGCGGCGGCGCCGCCGTCGCCTCGGCGAACGGGCGCGGGCCGGGCGGCGCGCCGGCGGTCGTCAAGGAGACGAGCGCCGAGGACCTGGCGGTCGCGCTGGCATTCGCGCGCAGCGTCGTCATCATTCCGGGGTACGGGCTCGCGGTCGCGCAGGCGCAGCACGTCGTGCGCGAGCTGGCCGACGAGCTCGAGAAGCGCGGCGTCGCCGTGCGCTTCGCGATCCACCCGGTGGCGGGCCGCATGCCGGGGCACATGTCGGTCGTGCTCGCCGAGTCGAACGTCAGCTACGACGCGCAGCTCGAGCTGGAGGACGCCAACTCGTTCCTACGCTCCGCGGACATCGCCCTGGTCGTCGGCGCCAACGACACCGTCAACCCCGCGGCGCGCCACGACCGCAGCAGCCCGCTCTTCGGCATGCCGATCATCGACGCGGATGCGGCCGCGAACGTCATCGTGCTCAAGCGCAGCATGAACCCGGGCTTCGCCGGCGTGGACAACGAGCTGTTCTACCACCCGAAGACGAAGATGCTGTTCGGCGACGCCCGCAAGCGGCTGGAGGAGGTGCTCCAGTCGGTGAAGTCCATGGCGATGGTGTGAGCGCCGCGCCCCCGGCGCTCGCCCGACGTGACGCGGCCCCCCCGGCGCCGGCCGGGGGTTTCGTGTTTTCGGGGGGTCGGCGGGCCGCGGCGCCGCGCCCGGTGGCGGATTCCCGACGCGCGCTCAGCCGGCCGGCGGCTGTCGGGAAATCCCCCACGACCCGCAGCCCGCCACGGTGGGAGGTGCCCGGCGACGTTCGGCACGATCCCCGACAGAATCGTGCGGGTTCCGGGTCTAGCATTGGGCAGCGAGGATGGCGTGGGGGGCGCTCGGGCGGCGCAGGTTGAACGCGGCGGGGGTCATGGGTATAATCCCGGCACGAAATCTCGCCCGACGCTGGACTTACGACGAAGGAGCTGACGTGCAGACTTCGACGGGCGCGGCGGACCCCGCCGCGGACCTCCAGGGGATCGCCCGCAGGTTCGGGCGCCGCTGGGTCCTGCGCGGAGTCTCGCTGCGGGTCGAGCCGGGCGAAACCGTGGCGCTCATGGGGCGGAACGGCAGCGGCAAAACGACGCTGCTGCGCATCGTCTCGACCGCGCTGTCGCCGACGCGGGGCGCGGGTCGTGTCTTCGGGCACGACCTCCGCCGCGCCGGCGCGCGGGTGCGCGAGCTGGTCGGCGTCCTCGGCCACGCCGCCGGGCTCTACGAGGACCTGACGGGCGTCGAGAACCTGAAGTTCGCGCTCCGGATGTGCGGCAGGAGACCCGACCGCGCAGCCATCGAGGACGCGCTCGCCGAGGTCGGCCTCGCCGATGCGGGCGACGAGCGCGTCCGCACCTACTCGGCCGGGATGCGCCGCCGCCTCGCGCTCGCGCGGCTGGTGCTGCGCCCGCCCCGACTGCTCCTGCTCGACGAGCCGTACGCCGCCTTCGACGTGGACGGGATCCGCAAGGTCAACGACTTCGTGCGCCAGGTCACCGCGGCCGGCGGCGCCGCGATCATCTCGACGCACGACCTGGAGCGCGCGCTCCCCGTCGCCGACCGCGTCGTCCACATCCTCGACGGCCAGCTCTACGAGGGCGCGCCCGCCGATCTGGACCTGCGCATCGAGCGCGCCGGCGGCGACGTCGCCGAGGAGGCGGTCCACTCCGCCGCCGGAGGCGCCCGATGAGCGTGGCCAGCGAACTCGCTCGCGCCCGCGCGATCGCGTGGAAGGACCTGACCGCGGAGCGGCGCACGAAGGCGAACTTCAACGCGGTGCTGTTCTTCGCCGCGCTCGTGCTGCTCCTCTTCGGCTTCGCGCTGGGGCCCGACAACGATGCGCTGCGCGGCGCGGCCGCCGGCGTGCTCTGGCTGACCGTGCTCTTCGGCGGCGTGCTCTCCTTCAACCGCTCGTACGAGATGGAGCTGGAGGGCGGCGCGCTGGAGGCGCTCCTGCTCTACCCCGGCGACCGCCGCGCGCTCTTCCTCGGCAAGCTGCTCGCGAACCTGGCGTTCCTGCTGCTCGTCGAGCTGGTGCTCGTCCCACTCGCCGCGGTGCTCTACGACCTCCCGCTCTTCCGTCCCGGGCCCGGCCTCTTCGGCGTGATCATCCTCGGGACGCTCGGCTTCGTGACGCTCGGCACGTTCTACGCCGCGATGGCCAGCCGCGCGCGCGCCCGGGAGGTCCTGCTCCCGCTCCTCCTCTTCCCGATGCTCGTGCCGCTGCTGCTCGCCGCCGTCGAGGCCACCAAGGCGCTGCTCGCGCGCGACCTCATGGGAGATGCGGGCTCCTGGATCCGCCTGCTGGTTGTGTTCGACGTGATCTTCCTGGTGGCTTCCTTCTTCGCCTTCGAGTACGTCATCGAGGAATGAGCATGGGCACGGGATTCGACGCCGCGCGGGTGCTGCGGCCGCGAGGATTGCAGTTCTTCGGTTGGTTCGCGCTCCTCTTCTTCCTCGCGAGCCAGGCCGGCGGGCTGCTCCTGACGCCGCCCGACCGCGACATGGGGCACCTCCAGAAGATCATGTACGTGCACGTGCCGTCGGCGTGGATGAGCCTGCTCGCCTACGCGATCGTCTTCGGCTTCGGCGTCATGTTCCTCTGGAAGCGCGACCTGAAGTGGGACCTGATGGCCGCTGCGACGGCCGAGGCCGGCATCGTCTTCACCGGCCTCGCGCTGTTGACCGGCAGCATCTGGGGGCGGCCGACGTGGGGGATCTGGTGGACGTGGGACGCCCGCCTCACCAGCGAGGCCGTGTTGTTCATCATGTATGCCGGCTACCTGGCGCTGCGCGCCATGACCGATGACGAGATGCGCCGCGCCCGCTGGAGCGCCGCCATCGCGGCGCTCGGCTTTCTGAACACCTACATCGTTTACATGTCCGTCCGCTGGTGGCGCACGCTGCATCAGATCCAGTCGAGCCCGTCGACGGTCGATCCACAATACGTCCTCTTTCTCCGGCTGAACGCGTTCGCGTTCCTCTTCATCCTGATCTGGTTCGCCGCCTCGCGCTACCGTGTCGCTCGACTGACGCGGGATATCGAGGAAAGCGTCGAGGAGCGCGCGCTGCGGCCGCAAACGGAGGGGGTCCATGTCTGAGAACTGGGAGTTCGTCGCCCTGGCCTACGGCGCCGTCTGGGTCGTGCTAGGGGCGTTCCGGCTCTACCTGGGCGCGCGGCGCCGCGAGGCCGCCGCACTCGCGCGGAAGGAGGGCGGCGCGCGATGAACGCGAAGCGGCTGGTCCTCCTCGTCGGGGCGGTGCTCGTCCTGGCCGGGTTCGGCTACCTGGTCTACGGCGGGATCGGCAACAACCTGGTGTACTTCCTGACGCCGTCGGAGCTGAAGGCCAAGGGCGCGGCCGCGATCGACTCGCCGGTCCGGCTCGGCGGCATGGTCGTCCCCGGCTCCGTGACGTGGAACGCGGAGGCGATCGACCTGCGGTTCCGCATGACGGATGGGAAGGGGACGATCGAGGTGCACGCCCGCAAGGCCCCGCCGCAGATGTTCCGCGACGGCCAGGGCGTCGTGGTCGAGGGGAAGCTGACGCGCGCCGGCATCTTCGACGCGAGCAACCTCATGGTCAAGCACTCGAATGAGTACCGGCCGCCGGCGCCGGGCCACGTGCCGCAGGAGATGTACCGGAGCCTGGTGAAGGAAGCGGGGACCTCGTGACACGCATCCTCGGCTCGACCGCCATCGTGGTCGCGCTCGCGCTCGCGGTCTACGGCGCCGTCGCCGCCGTGGTCGGGGTGCGGCGGCGCGACGGCGCGCTGATCCGCAGCTCGCAGGCGGCGGCGTACGCCAACTGCGGGCTGCTGACGCTGGCCACGCTCGCCATGGTGTACGCGCTGCTGACGCACGACTTCAGCATCTCGTACGTCGCGCAGGTGGGCAGCCGCGCCACGCCGACGTTCTTCACGATCATCTCGCTGTGGAGCGCGCTCGAGGGGTCGATCCTGTTCTGGGGCTTCGTCCTCTCGGTCTACACGGCGAGCGTCGTCTACTTTACGCGCGGCCGCCTGGGCTCGCTCGGCAGCTACGCGCTCGCGACGCTGCACGCCGTCGGGATCTTCTTCTACCTCTTGCTGACGGGCGTCGCGAACCCGTTCGGCGCCGTCTTCCCGGTGCCGGCGGACGGGCCGGGGCCGAACCCGCTCCTCCAGAACCATCCGCTCATGGCCGTCCACCCGCCGTTCCTCTACGTCGGGTACGTCGGCATGACAGTGCCGTTCGCCTTCGCGATCGGCGCGCTCATCTCCGGCCGCCTCGACGACGTCTGGCTGAAGGCGACGCGGCGCTGGACGATGACCGCGTGGATCTTCCTGTCGCTCGCGATCGTCGCCGGGATGTGGTGGTCGTACGAGGTCCTCGGCTGGGGCGGCTACTGGGCGTGGGACCCGGTCGAGAACGCGTCGTTCATGCCGTGGCTCACGGCCACCGCGTTCCTCCACTCGGTGATGGTGCAGGAGCGGCGCGGCATGCTGCGGGTGTGGAACCTCACGCTCATCATCGCCACGTTCTTGCTGACGATCCTCGGCACGTTCCTGACGCGCAGCGGCATCCTCTCGTCGGTGCACGCCTTCGCGAACGGCCCGATCGGCTACTACTTCCTCGGCTTCATCGCGCTCGTGCTCCTCGTGTCGCTCGTGCTGCTGGCGGGGCGCAGCGCCGAGCTGAAGACGGCGGGGCACCTGGACCGCCTCGCCTCGCGCGAGTTCACGTTCCTGATCAACAACCTCCTGCTCAGCGCGTTCTGCTTCACCGTGCTGCTCGGCACGCTCTTCCCGCTCGTCGCCGAGGCGGTGCGCGGCGTGAAGGTCAGCGTCGGCGGGCCGTTCTTCAACCGCATGTCGCTGCCGATCATCGTCACGCTGCTGTTCCTGCTCGGCGTCGGCCCGGCGCTGCCGTGGCGCGGCGCGGGCGCCGACGTGCTCGGGCGGCGGCTGCTGCCGGCGGCCGTCGCGGCCGGCGTCGTCGCCGCGCTCGCGCTCGCGCTGCGCGTGCCGTCGTTCTACGCGGTGCTCGCGTTCGCGTTCGCGGCGTTCGCGCTCGTCTCGAACGTGCAGGAGTTCGTCACCGGCGCGCGGGCGCGGATGCGCGCCCACGGCGAGAGCGCGCCGCGGGCGCTGCTGCGGCTGATCGGCGCCAACCGGCGCCGCTACGGCGGCTATATCGCGCACCTCGGCGTGCTCGCCGTCGCCACGGGGATCGCGGCCTCCGCCGCGTACCGCTTCGAGCGCGAGGTCACGCTCAAGCCGGGGCAGACGGTGACCGTGCGGGGGTACACGGTCCGCTTCGACGGGCTCTGGGCGAAGGACGAGCCGCAGCGCTTCGTCGTCGGCGCCGACATCGCCGCCCTCGACGCCCGCGGCCGGCCGTATCGCACGCTGACGCCGCGGCTGAACTTCTACCGCAACGGCGGCGAGCCGATCACGACGCCGGCCGTGCGCACGCGGCTCGACGACGACCTCTACATCAACCTCCTCGCGTTCGAGCGCGACGGCTCCTCCGC
The DNA here is from genome assembly GCA_019689775.1 of Gemmatimonadota bacterium. Taxonomy (GTDB): domain Bacteria; phylum Gemmatimonadota; class Gemmatimonadetes; order Longimicrobiales; family RSA9; genus JADGGV01. The sequence goes on along the minus strand of JADGGV010000002.1, from coordinate 11,518 downwards.
CACCGTGCACGTGATCGTCGAGCCGCTCGTCGCCTGGATCTGGATCGGCGGCCTGATCGTGGCGCTCGGCGCCGCCATCGGCACGATCCCGACCGGCGCGCGCGTTCGCAGCAGGAAGGTGGTCCGCGTATGAACTGGAAGCGCTCGCTGGTCGCCGCGGCGGCCGTGGTGCCGGTCGTGGGGCTCTTCTACTACGGGATGGGGCAGGACCCGAAGGCGATCCCGTCGCCGCTGCCGGGCCGGCCGGCGCCGCCGTTCGCGCTGAACGCCATGGGCACGGCGGACACGGTCCGGCTGGCGGACCTGAAGGGCCAGGTCGTGGTGCTGAACTTCTGGGCGTCGTGGTGCTTGGCGTGCCGCAGCGAGCACGAGGTGCTGCGCGAGGCCGCGGCCCGCTACGGCCCGCGCGGCGTCCGCTTCTACGGCGTGCTCTACAACGACACGCCCGAGAACGGCGCCGCCTACATCGCCGAGATGGGCGGGCAGAGCTACCCGACGCTGCTCGACCCGCAGACGCGCACCGCGATCGACTACGGGCTCTACGGCGTGCCGGAGACGTTCATCATCGGGCCGGACGGGCGGGTGGTGTACAAGCAGGTCGGGCCCGTGACGCCGGAGACGTTCACGCGGTACGTGGACCCGCTCCTCGGGAAGCGGGAGGCCGCGCGATGAGCCTCGCCGCCGCGCTGTTGGCGCTCGTCGCGGCCGTTGCGCCCGTCCAGGCCGGCGCCCCGGCGCAGGGCGCGCCGCCCGTCGCCGGCGCGACCACGGCCCGCGACAGCATCATCGGCGAGCAGGTCCGGCAGATCGCCTCGGAGCTGCGCTGCCCGGTCTGTCAGGGGCTCTCGCTCCAGGACTCGCCGTCCGAGCTCGCCCAGCAGATGCGCCAGGTCATCCGCGACCAGCTCGAGGCCGGGAAGACGCCCGAGGAGGTCAAGGCGTACTTCGTCAGCAAGTACTCCGAGTGGATCCTCCTCGAGCCCGCGCCGCGCGGCGCGAACCTCATGGTCTACGTGCTCCCCGTCCTGCTCGTCGTGGGCGGCGGCGCCGGGCTGTTCGTGGCCGCCCGGCGCTGGACGCGCCAGCCGGCGCCGGCGGGCGCGCCGCTGCCGGAGGACGAGGCGGAGGAGCCGGAGACGCTGCCCTAGGCGGCGGAGCGCGCCCGTGCCTAGAACAGCCCCTCGATCGTGCCGTCCGGCGCGAGCCGCATCTTCTCGGCCGCCGGGTACTTCGGGAGCCCGGGCATGGTCATGATCTCGCCGGTCTGCGCGACGACGAAGCCGGCGCCGGCCGACGCGGTCACCTCACGCACCGTGATGCGGAAGCCGGTCGGCCGGCCGAGGAGCGCCGGGTTGTCGGAGAGCGAGTACTGCGTCTTCGCCATGCAGACGGGGACGCCGCCGAGGCCGATCGCCTCGAGGCGACGCAGCTCGCGCTCGGCGGCCGGGGAGTAGTCGACGCCGTCGGCGCCGTAGATCTCGCGGGCGATCGTCTCGATCTTCGCCGTGAGCGGCAGCTCGAGCGGGTAGAGCGGCGTGAAGCGCGCCTCGCCGCGGTCGAGCGTGTCGAGCACCAGCTCGGCCAACTTGATGGCGCCGGCGCCGCCCCGGGCATGCACGTCGGCCACCGCCACGGGAACGTCCGCCTCCCGGCACGCCTCCAGCAGCGTCTCGATCTCGGCCGGCGTGTCGGTGGCGAAACGGTTCAGCGCGACGACGGGCGGGACGCCGAACTTGCGGACGTTCTCGACGTGCTTCTCCAGGTTCGGGAGCCCGCGCCGCAGCGCGGTCACGTCCTCCTGCGCGAGCGCGTTCTTCTGCGCGCCGCCGTTCATCTTGAGCGCGCGGATCGTCGTCACCACGACGGCGGCGCCCGGCTCGAGGCCGCCCGCGCGGCACTTGATGTCGAAGAATTTCTCGGCGCCGAGATCGGCGCCGAAGCCGGCTTCGGTGACGACCACCTCGCCGAGCGCGAGCCCGGCGCGCGTCGCGATCAGCGAGTTGCAGCCGTGGGCGATGTTGCCGAACGGCCCCGCGTGGATGAAGGCCGGCGTCCCCTCCAGCGTCTGCACGAGGTTCGGCAGGATCGCGTCCTTCAGCAGCAGCGTCATCGCGCCCGGCGCGCCGAGCTGCGCCGCGCGGACCGGCGCGCCGTCGGCCGTGTAGCCGACGATGATCGCGCCGAGGCGGCGCTCCAGGTCCTCGCGATCGAGCGCGAGCGCCAGGATCGCCATGACCTCGGAGGCGGCCGTGATCATGAAGCCGTCCTGGCGCGGGACGCCGTTCGCCGCGCCGCCCAGCCCGACGACCAGGCTGCGCAGCGCGCGGTCGTTCATGTCGACGGCGCGCTTCCACGTAATCCGGCGCACGTCCAGCCCGAGCGCGTTCCCCTGGTGCAGGTGGTTGTCGAGCAGCGCGGACAGGAGCGCGTGCGCCGTCGTGATCGCGTGGAAGTCCCCGGTGAAGTGGAGGTTGATGTCCTCCATGGGCACCACCTGCGCGTAGCCGCCGCCCGTGGCGCCGCCCTTGACGCCGAAGACCGGGCCGAGGCTCGGCTGGCGCAGGCAGAGGACGGTCCGGCGGCCGACGCGCCGCAGCCCATCCGCCAGCCCGACCGAGACCGTCGATTTCCCCTCGCCGGCCGCCGTCGGGTTCGTCCCGGTCACCAGGACGAGCCGGCCGCGCCCCGGCTCGCGCGCGCGGATCGCCTCCAGCCGCACCTTCGCCTTGTAGCGGCCGTACGTCTCGATGTCGTCCGCCCCGAGCCCGAGTTCCGCCGCGACGTCCGTGATCGGCTTGAGTCGTGCCGCCTGCGCGATCTGAATGTCCGTGAGCATGAGTGCCTTCGACCCAGGTTGCGGGGTGGGCCGTGACGCGGCCCGGGGGCAGGCCGTCATTATCGGGGGTGCGTCACGCCCCGGCAAGCGGGCCGCCGCGCGCCCGCGCGACGCATCCGCCGAGCGGAACGCCGCTTGCAGCCTCGCCCATGCCCGTATGCACGGCCACGCCCCGCGCTCGCGGTCGCGGCCGTCGCGTCCCCCGCAACCGGTCGAATGGACCCCGATGGGGCGGCCCATGACCCGAGACCACGCGACATCCCCGGGGCTGGACTTCTTCTGGGAGCAGGCCGACATCGACGCATCCGACGAGCACCCGCTCGAGCGCGAGCTGGCGCACCGGCTCGACGCCTGCTCGCGCTACCGGGCTCTCATCGCCGAGGCGCAGGCCGGCGGCCACGAGAGCCGGGTCGAGGCGCTCATCGCGCAGCACGAGCGGGAGGAGCTACTCGTTCGTCGGCTGCGCGAGGCGCTCTTGCGGATGCGGCGCGCGAAGCCGCCGCAACGGCCGCGGACGTGAGGCGCGCCGGCGGGCCGTAGCGCGGACCCGCCGGGGCGCCGCGCGCCGCGCCGCCGCCGCGGCCGAGGCACGGCAGATCGCCGGCGGGGCCGGCCGCCGAAACAGATCTCCTTGACACCGTGGCCGGGGCGTCGTAGCGTTCCTCGCGTTCCCGCGCTCCCAGGTGCAGCCACGTTTCGCGTTTCTCTCGATGAGGAGAGGCCGGGCCCGTGTCCGTGAGGAGTGGTGCGCCTCCGGGGCGGAGCGTGCGCCCGCCGCGTCGCTGGGCTCCCCGATTCCGCGAACCATCGATTCCAGCCATTTCGGCCTCTCGGAGGCGACGATGCCCGAGCCGCTGACCAAGTTGGAGCGCCGGATCCTCGACTATCTCGTCGACTACCTGCGGCGGAACACGTATCAGCCCTCGATTCGCGAGATCGGCCGCCGCTTCGACATCAAGAGCACGAAGACGGTCTCCGAGTACCTCCAGTCGCTGGCCGACAAGGGGTGGATCGAGCGCGATCCCTCCCGTTCCCGCGGCGTGCGGCTGCTCGGCCTCGACCTGCACCCGCAGACGGTGAGCGTGCCCTGCTTCGAGGATGCGGCGGAGCTGGGCGACCTCGAGCTCGACCGCAAGCTCGTGGGCGGCAGCGGCGCGTTCTCCGTGGTCATGAACGGGAACGGGATGGCGGACGTCGGCGTCCACGACGGCGACCTGCTGCTGGCGGAGCCGGCCATGGCGGACGAGCTCGAGGATGGCGACATCGTCGTCGTCCGCGTGCGCGGCGAGCTGGCGGTCAAGCGGTACTTCCTGCGGGGGGGCGAGGCGGTCCTCGAGCCGTCCAGCCCGGACTACCCGCCGGCGCTGCTGCGCGCCGGTGGCGACGTCGTCCTGATCGGCCGCGTCGTCAGCGTCATCCGGCGGCTGCGGGCACCGCTCGCTGCCGCGCAGCCGGCGGCCGCCGCGGCCGGCGGCGCCTCCTGACGCGGTGACCTGCGACTTCGGGCCCGCCCGCCCCGAAGACGCGCTCTGGATGTCGCGGGCGCTCGAGCAGGCCCGGGCGGCGGCCACCCTTGCCGAGGTCCCCGTCGGGGCCGTTCTCGTTTCGGGCGGGCGCCTCGTCGCCGAGGCGCACAACCGCACGCGCACCTGGGCCGACCCGACGGCCCACGCCGAGGTCGTCGCGCTGCGCGCGGCGGCGGCGCGGCTCGGCGGCTGGCGTCTCCTCGACGCCACGCTCTACGTCACCCTCGAGCCGTGCGCGATGTGCGCCGGCGCGATGGTGCTGGCGCGGATCCGGCGGCTGGTCTACGCCGCGGCCGATCCGAAGACCGGGATGTGCGGCTCGCTGGGCTGCATCGTCCAGGACCGGCGGCTGAACCACCGCGTCGACATCACGGCGGGCGTGCTCGCCGCGCCGGCCGCGGAACTGCTCCGCTCGTTCTTTCGCGCCCGGCGCTGACGCCCGACCGGGCGCGACTCACGTCCGGACGCCGGAGGCGCCATGGCGGATCCGACCCCACCGATCGGCGGCATCCACGAGGCCGCGCTGTACGTCACCGACCTCGCCCGCGCGGAGCGGTTCTGGCGCCGGCTCGGCTTCCCCCTCGTCACGCGCCGGGAGGGGCGCCACGTGGTCTTCCGCGTGGGTGTCGACACGCTGCTCGTCTTCGACCCGCGCACGACGCTGGCGGGCGGCGCCGGCGCGCGCGTGCCGCCGCACGGCGCCGTCGGCGCCAGCCACGTCGCGTTCGATGTGCCTGATCGCGACGCGCTCGAGCGCTGGCGGGGACATCTTGGTGCGGCCGGCGTCGTCATCGAGCGCGAGATTGAATGGCCAAGCGGCGGGCGCTCCTTGTACTTCCGCGATCCGGACGGCAACAGCATCGAGCTGATCACGCGGGGGACCTGGGGGTTCTGAGCCGGCCGGCGCCGCGCACGGCCCTTGCACGAGCGCGCGGCGACGGTCGACGTGCCGAACCCGCAGGACAGGAGGACACCGATGCTCGGAACGATCGTGAACCTGGCAAGCTACCGGAAGGCGCCGCGGGCGGGCTTCATCCTCCGGCACCCGTTCCGGGCGGCTCGCATCATGAAGGTGCGCCACGACGTGCGGGATGCGCTCTCGCCCGGGCGCATCGCGCTCGGGCTGGGCGCTGTCGCCGCGATCCCGCTCGGCTTCTGGGTCCGCCGCCGCATCACCGCCAACCACCACTGATCCGACGCCCGCCCGCGCCGTTCCGCTCTCGCTTCCGCGCCTGGCCGCTCGGGAGCGGGAGCGGGAGCGGGAAAAACGAGCCGGGCCGCCTCAGACCCCCGCCCCGACGTCCTCCCGTGCCGGAACCGGGCGGCGCGCCCGCCGTAGCGCGCTGTTGCGGAAGCCGTAGAAGAAGTAGATCAGCAGGCCGATCACGAGCCAGATCGCGAAGCGCTCCCAGGCGTGCACGGGGAGCCCGACCATCGTGTAGATGCACGCCGCTGCGCCGACGAGCGCCACCGGCCAGACGAACGGCACCTTGAACGGGCGCGGCCGGTCGGGATCGACGTAGCGGAGCACGAGCACGCCGATGCACACGAGCGCGAAGGCGGACAGCGTGCCGATGTTCGTGAGGTCGTAGATCTCGTTCTCGTCGAAGAAGAGCGCGCCGGCGGCGACGACGAGGCCGGTCAGCAGCGTCGTGATGTAGGGCGTGTGGTACTTGCCGTGGACCTTGGCCGCCCAGCGCGGCAGCAGCCCGTCGCGCGCCATGGCGTAGAAGATCCGCGGCTGGCCGTACTGGAAGACGAGGAGCACGGCGGTCATGGAGACGACGGCGCCGAGCGAGACGAGCCAGCTCACGGTGGTCAGGTTCGCGGCCGACAGCGCCTTGGCGAGCGGGTCCGCGGCGCGGAGCTCCTGGAACGGGACGAGGCCGGTCGCGACGGCGCCGACGATCATGTAGATGATGGTGCAGACGGCGAGCCCGCCAAGGATCCCGATCGGCAGGTTCCGTTGCGGGTTCTTCGTCTCCTCCGCCGCGGTCGAGATGGCGTCGAAGCCGATGTAGGCGAAGAAGACGATGGCCGCGCCCTGGTGGATGCCGCGCCAGCCGTTCGGCGCGAACGGCTTGTAGTTGGCCGGGTCGATGTGCATGGCGCCGACCACGACGAAGAGCGTGAGCACCAGCAGCTTGACGCCGACCATGATGTTGTTGGCGGTCGCGCTCTCGCGTACCCCGAGCATGAGCACCCAGGTGACGGCGAGGACGATGAGGCAGGCGGGCAGGTTGATCAGGATCGGGATCCCGCCGATGTGCGGCGCGGTGGTGAGCAGCGCCTGGACGGCGGGATCCGAGCTCTTGATGACGGCGCGGTAGCCGTGGGTCAGGAAGTCGGGTAGGTGTATGCCGAAGCCGCTGAGCAACGAGTTGAAGTAGCCGCCCCAGGCGATGGCGACGGCGATGTTGCCGACCGCGTACTCGAGGATCAGGTCCCAGCCGATGATCCAGGCGACGAGCTCGCCGAGCGTGGCGTAGGAGTAGGCGTAGGCGCTCCCGGCCTGCGGGATCATGGAGGCCAGCTCGGCGTAGCAGAGCGCCGCCAGGCCGCACACGGCGCCGAGGAGGAGGAACGAGAGCACCAGCGCCGGGCCGGCGCCGTAGCGCACGACCTCGCCGGTCGGCAGCACCTCGCCCGCGGCCGCCGTGCCGATCGAGGAGAAGATCCCCGCGCCGATGACGGCGCCGATGGCCAGCAGGACCAGATCGCCGGCCCCCAGCTCGCGCTTCAACGCGTTCGGGTTGCCCTCGTCCGCGAGCAGCTCGCCGATCGGTTTGCGCTGGAAGAGTTGTCGCGCCACGAAGTCTCCCCCGTCGGTGGTTACGTTGTGCGGATGGCCCGGTCTCGCCGAAACTACATGGGGCGTGCGGGCCGTGTAAAGCCGCACCGGGCGGTGGACTGGGCGCGCGACCGGCGTGGCCGGCGTCGCCTGCGGGTTGGCGCGGCGCCGCATTGACACCCGCCGCACCCCCCGGCTAACCTACCCGCGACCCGCCCCTCACCCGCTGCCTGGCGTCGCCGAATGCCTGAAAGACGATCTTTGCTGATGGACCAGCGCGCGGTCGAGCGCGCGCTGGCGCGGATGGCCCGCGAGCTGGTCGAGCGCGGACAGGGCGTGGAAGGACTCTCGCTGGTGGGGATCCACCGGCGCGGGGTTCAGCTCGCCGACCGGCTCGCGGACGAGATCGAGCGGGCCGAGGAGGTCCGGCCGCCGGTCGGCTCGCTCGACATCACGCTCTACCGGGACGACCTCATGGCGATCGGGCCGCGGCCCGTCGTCGGCGAGACGCGGCTCCCGGAGGGCGGGATCAACGGCCGGAAGGTGGTGATCGTGGACGACGTCCTCTACACCGGGCGGACCGTACGCGCGGCGCTGGACGAGCTGGCGGACTTCGGGCGGCCGTCACGGATCTACCTCTGCGTGCTCGTGGACCGCGGCGGCCGGGAGCTGCCGATCCATGCGGACATCGTGGGCCGCCGGATCGAGACCGCGCCCAACCAACGGGTCGAGGTGCTCGTCCCGGAGCTCGACGGGCGCCTCGCGGTCGAGCTGGTCGGTGGCGCGGAACCGGAGGCGGCTTGATGCCGTCGGCGCCCTACCTCGGCAAGGACCTGGTCGGGCTGGAGGAGCTCGACGCCGACCAGATCCGCGGCATCCTGGACACCGCGGAGCCGTTCAAGGAGATCAGCGAGCGGGCCATCAAGAAGGTGCCGGTCCTGCGCGGCAAGACCATCGTCAACCTCTTCTTCGAGCCCTCGACGCGCACGCGCATCTCGTTCGAGTTCGCGGAGAAGCGCCTCTCGGCCGACACGGTCAACGTGGCCGCGAGCGGCTCGAGCGTGCAGAAGGGCGAGACGCTGGTCGACACGGCGCGCAACCTGGAGGCGATGCGCATCGACATGGTCGTGATCCGGCACGGCTCGTCGGGCGCGGCCCGCTTCCTGGGCGAGCGGATCCCCTCCAACGTGATCAACGCCGGCGACGGTCGGCACGAGCACCCGACGCAGGCGCTGCTCGACATGCTGACGATCCGCGACCACCTCGGCCGGCTCGAGGGCGTCCGCGTGTGCATCGTGGGCGACGTGCTCCACAGCCGCGTGGCGCGCTCGAACATCTGGGGGCTGACGAAGCTCGGCGCGGAGGTGGCCGTGTGCGGCCCGCCGACGCTGCTCCCGGCCGGCGTCGAGGAGCTGGGGGTGCGGGTCTTCACGCGCGTCGAGGAGGCCATCGAGTGGGCGGAGGTGCTGAACGTGCTGCGGCTCCAGCTCGAGCGCATGCACGCCGGCTACATCCCGAGCCTGCGCGAGTACAACCGCGTCTTCGGCATCACGCGCGAGCGGGTCGAGCGGGCGCCTCGGGATCTGCTGATCCTGCACCCGGGGCCGATGAACCGCGGCGTCGAGATCGACAGCGACGTCGCCGACGGCGAGCACTCCGTGATCCTGGACCAGGTGACGAATGGCGTGGCGGTGCGCATGGCGGTGCTGTACCTGCTGGCGGGCGGAGCCCCGGACAAGGCGGAGGTGGCGAAGCATGGCGTGGAGTAGCGCGGCGAGCGCGGCGGGCGCGGCCCGGAGGCGTCCGTGACCCGGCCGCTCCTGCTGCGAGGCGGCCGGGTGATCGATCCCGGGCGCGGCCTCGACGAGGTGCTGGACGTGCTGCTCGCCGACGGCGTCGTCGCCCGCATCGGGCGGGACCTCGAGGCGCCGGAGGGCGCGGACGTGCGCGACGCCGGCGGCCTCGTCGTCGCACCGGGACTGATCGACGTGCATGTGCACCTGCGCGAGCCGGGCGGCGAGCACAAGGAGACGATCGCGACGGGAGCGCGCGCGGCGGCGGCCGGCGGCTTCACCGCCGTGTGCGCCATGCCGAACACGGACCCGCCGGTCGACGATCCGGCGGCGGTGGGCTTCGTGCGCGCCGCGGGGGCGCGCGCGGGGGGCGCCCGGGTGTACCCGACCGGCGCCGTCTCGATCGGCCAGGCCGGCGAGCGCCTCGCGGAGATCGGCGAGATGGTCGCGGCCGGCGCCGTCGCCATCACGGACGACGGCCGCCCGGTCTCCGACGCCGGGCTGATGCGCCTGGCGCTCGAGTATAGCCGGACGTTCGGCATCCCCGTCGCCAGCCACTGCGAGGAGAAGGCGCTCTCGCGCGGCGGCTCGATGAACGAGGGGATCGTCTCGACGCGCCTCGGGCTGACCGGGATCCCGAACGCGGCCGAGGACGTCATGATCGCCCGCGACCTGATCCTGGCCGAGCTGACCGGCGGGCGGCTGCACGTGCAGCACGTGTCGACCGCGCGCGGCGTGGCCATGATCCGCGAGGCGCGCGCGCGGGGGGTCGCCGTGACCGCCGAGGCCACGCCGCACCACCTCACGCTGACCGACGAGGCGGTCGACGGCTACGACACGAACGCCAAGATGAACCCGCCGCTGCGCACGGCGGCCGACGTCGAGGCGGTGCGCGCCGGCTTCGCCGACGGCACGCTCGACGTGCTCGCCACCGACCACGCGCCGCACCACTACGACGAGAAGGAGCAGGCGTTCGACGATGCGCCCTTCGGCATCGTCGGCCTGGAGACCGCGTTCGGCCTTTGCATGACCGAGCTCGTGGAGAAGGGCGTGCTCACGCTCCCCGAGCTGATCCGCCGCATGAGCACGAACCCGGCGCGCGCCTTCGGGCTCCCGGGCGGCACGCTGGCGGAGGGCACCATCGCCGACGTGAGCGTCCTCGACCCGTCCGCCGCCTGGACCGTCGACCCGGCGCGCTTCTACTCCAAGAGCCGGAACACGCCGTTCGCCGGCCGGAAGCTGCGCGGCCGCGCGGCGCTCACCATCGTCGGCGGCGTCGTCGTCTACGACGTGGCGGCGCCGCCGCCCCGGCAGCCCGCGCTGGAGCGGCGCCATGCGTGAGGCCGCGCGCCCGCTCCGGCCGCGCGAGTGGGTCGAGGGCGCCGAGTTCCCGTGGCCGGCCTTCGACGCGCTCGAGGCCGGCGCCGTCGTCGTCGCCTGCTACTGCGTGTGCGGGATCGCGAAGGACCGCAAGCGGGACGGCAAGGTCTACTACAAGCTCCAGCTCTCCGACCGCCACGGATCGGTAGAGGCGCGCGTGTGGGACCCCGTCGCCGACGTGATGGACCGCATCACGGTCGGCGCGTTCGTCGGCGTGCGCGGCAGCGTCGAGAGCTACAAGGACGTGCGCCAGCTCAAGGTCTCCGAGATCGCGCCCGTGAGCGTCGAGCCCGACGATCTCGAGCTGTTCCTCCCCCGCTCGCCGCGCGGTGCGGCCGAGATGGAGGAGGAACTCGCCGCGTGCATCGCCAGCATCGCCGACGCGCCGTTCCGCGCGCTCCTCGAGCGGCTGCTCGGTCCCGACGTCGAGACCGGCCGCGCGTTCCGCAAGGCGCCCGCCGCCAAGCACAACCACCACGCCTACGTCGGCGGGCTCCTCGAGCACTCGCTGTCCGTCGCCGGCGCGTGCGACCGGATGGCCGAGCACTACTGGCCCGCGATCGACCGCGACCTCCTCGTCACCGGCGCGCTCCTCCACGACCTCGGCAAGATCCGCGAGCTCGGACCGCGCGCCGGCTTCCCGTACACCGACGAGGGGAAGCTCCTCGGCCACATCCTGCTCGGTCTCCAGATGGTCGCGGATGCCGCGCGCGATGTCCCGGAGCTCGCGCCGGACCGGCTGCTCCTGCTCCAGCACCTGATCGCGGCGCATCAGGGGCGCTTCGAGTGGCAGAGCCCGCGCGAGCCGCTCACCCTCGAGGCCGTCGTGCTCCACTACTGCGACGACCTCGACGCCAAGATGAACCACGCCGTCCGCCTCATCGCCACCGTCGACGAGGGGTGGAGCGCCTACGACCGCAGCCTGGGCCGCGAGTTCCTGCGCCACTACCGCCCCGACATGGCCGAGGTCGTGAACGCCGCCGCCCGCGCCGCGACGCCGCGGCGCCGGGCCGCCCGCTCCACCGCGGACGGCGCCCGCACACCGCCCGCCGGCGCGCCCGCCCAGCCGCCCGCGCTCACGACCCTCGACCTCTTCCGCTGAGCCGCGCCGCCGCCAAATGCAACGCGGGGCCCGGGGGGCCCCGGGCGGCCCGCCCCCCCCCCCCCGGGCCGCCCCGCGGCCGGACGTTGC
>JADGGV010000043.1 GCA_019689775.1 Gemmatimonadota bacterium | reverse complement strand
GGCCTCGGCTTCCCCGCCCGCCGGCGTGCCCACCGGAGCGGCGGCGCCCCATGTCCCCGCCTCCTCGTACGGGGCCGCGCTCGCCGACGGGGCACCCGCCCACGTCCCGGCCTCCGCGTCTGCGGCCGCACTCGCCGGTGCGGCGCCCGCCCACGTCCTCAATTCCCCGCCCGCCATCGCGTCCGGCGCCGCGCCGGGCGCGACGCCACCGGCCGGCTCCACCGCCGCCTCCTCGCGCGGCGCCGACGCCGGCGCACCGGCCAGGATCTCGGACGCGAGCGCCTCGAAGCCGACCGGCCCCAGCTCGACCGGCGGCTCGATCTCCGGCGGCGGCGGCGGCTCCACGGCCGCGGGCGCCGGAGCCGCGCCGGGATCGCTGCTCACCACGCCGATCGCCCGCAGTACCTCGGGCGGCCACGCGGATGCGGCCGACACCGTGCCGGCGGCCTCCGCGGCGATGCCCCGCGCGCCGGGGACGGCCGGCGCGGGCGGCTCGGACGGCGCCGCACCGGCGTCGTCGGCGCCGAACCCCCTGTCCGTCGGCGGAACGTCCACGGCGTTCTCGGGCGCGGCCATGCCCGCCTCCGCCGCGGACGCCGCCCACGTCCCGTCCAGCGAGTCCAGCGTCGCCGCCGGCGCGTCCAACCCCGCCTCCGCGTCCGCCGTCGGCGGCTCCGTCGGGGCGGCGTCGCCGAGCGCGACCGCCTCGATGTACGCCAGCGTCTCGGCGTCGATCGGCTCGCTGAGCGCCTCGGGCTCGTCCAGGAGCGTGACGCCCTGGACGAGCGCCTGGACCGGATCGACGACGTCCGTCAGGTACGCCTCGAGCGGCTCCGGCTCGGGCTCCGGCTCCTCCGCCAGGAGGAAGTCGGTGATCGGCGCCGGTTCCGGGAGCGTCACCTGCGCGGCCGGCGCCGGATCCTCGTAGTCCGGCGTCGCGGCCCACGGCTCGTCCCCCCAATCCTCGGTCGTGGCGCCGGCCTCGACCGCCGCCGACCAGGGCGTCGGCGCCGCCGCGGCCGCGGACCCGCCGCGGTCGCCGTGGAAGTACGGGGGCATCAGCGGCTGCTCGCCGGCGGCGGGCTCGGGGTCCCGCATGCTGCGCTGGGTGAACGCGGGCGGCAGTGGCCGGTCGTTCGACCCGTGCGTGGCGTCGGCTGGCATTCCGTGCTCCTGTCTCTGCGGAGGGCTGGATGAGGTGGAGGTGGCGGTGTGCGCCAAAATCCACGAGCGCACCGATCCCTGACAGGGCGGCGCCTCGCGCAAACGGCATACCGGTGCGGTGTTAGCGCTCCCGCTCCCCCACCGGGACGCGCACGCCGCCTCGACGTGGCGTCCGGCTGCCGCTTCCAAGTATCGGCCGGCGACGGGGTTTACTGCAACCTACGGCCGGGGCGACGCCGGCGCTGGCGCTCAGCCGCGCTCGCCGAGGGTGCGCTCGTGGCGTACGTGGCGCCAGATCCACCATGCCGCCGCGGCCACGATCACCGCGCCGATGACGGCGTCGAACCGGTGGAAGTAGACGCCGAGCGTGTCCCAGTTCTCGCCGAGCGTCTTCCCGATCCAGGCGAGCCCCAGGCTCCAAATGTACGAGCCGACGAACGTATAGACGATGAACGGCGCCATCTTCATGCGCGCCACGCCGGCCGGGAACGCGATGAACGTGCGGATCACGGGCAGGAGCCGCCCGACGAAAACCGCGATCTCGCCGCGCCGGTCGAACCACCGGTCCGCGATCTCGATGTCCCGCCGGGAGATGAGCACGTACCGCCCGTACTTCTCGATGAACGGCCGACCGCCCAGGGCGCCGACGTAGTAGGCGACGATGGAGCCGAGGACGCAGCCGACGGCGCCGGCCAGCGCCACGAGCCAGAGGTTCATCTCGCCCGTGGACACGAGGTAGCCGGAGAACGGCATGATCACTTCCGAGGGGAGTGGGATGCACGCGCTCTCGATCGCCATGAGCAGCGCGACGCCCGTGTACCCCAGGGACTGGATCGTGTGGATGACGAAGGCGGCGAGCGCGCCCAGGATCGCTTCGACCATGGTATCTCGGGAGGGGCCCGCCTCGTCTCACTCCGCCCAGCCGAAGCGACCGAGGAGCGGGACGAACGCGCAGCGCGTGACTTCCTCGTGCTCGAATCCCTCTCCGGACCGCCGGTAGAGGAGGAGCCGCTGTTCCTCGCGCCCGCCGACGGGGATCAGCATGCGGCCCCCGGGGGCGAGCTGCGCCAGGAGTGCGGGCGGGACCTGCGGCGCCGCCGCCGCCACCAGGATCGCGTCGTACGGCGCGTAGCGCGACCAGCCGACGGTGCCATCCCCGACGAGGAGGGCGACGTTCGGAACGCGCAGCCGGTCGAGTGCGGCCCGCGCCCGCACGGACAGCTCCCGGACGCGCTCGATCGAGTACACGTGGGCCGCCAGGTGCGCGAGGAGCGCGGTCTGGTAGCCGCTCCCCGTCCCCACCTCGAGCACCCGGTCGTTCGGCCCGATCCCGAGCGTCTGGAGGTAGAGCGCCTGGAGCGACGGCTGCGACGCCGTCTGCCCGAAGCCGATCGGGATCGGCGCATCCTCGTACGCCCGATGGTGCACCGCCTCCGGCAGGAACAGATGGCGGGGCACGAGGTCGAAGGCGCGCAGGATCTCCAGATCGTCGATCCCGCGCTCGCGGATCGTCTCGATCAGCTCGCGCCGCGCGCGCTCCCAGCGCCGGTCGCTCAGAGCGTCAGGTCCCACCCGGAGACCTCCTCGAGCAGCCGATGGTTCGTCAGGTCCAGGTGCAGCGGCGTCACCGAGATGTAGCCTTCGCTCACCGCACGGAAGTCCGAGTCCGGTCCCCCCCACCACCGGCTCTCGCCGCCACCGATCCAGAAGTACTCCCGTCCGTTCGGATCGAGCGCCCGCGTGAGCGAGCCCATGTAGGCCCGCCGACCCAGCGTGGTGACCCGGACGCCCTTGACCTGCGCCGGCGGCACCGGCGGCAGGTTCACGTTGAGGAGCGTCTCCGTGGGGAATTGCCGCTCGCCGACCAGGCGCTCGAGCAGCCGACCGACCGTCTCCTCCCACTCCGGGACGACCGTCGCCGCATCCCGGCCCGCCAGCGAGATCGCCACCGCCGGGAGCCCCAGGATCGTCGCCTCCATGGCCGCGGCGACCGTCCCCGAGTAGAGCACGTCGTCGCCCAGGTTCGCGCCGTGGTTCACGCCCGAGAGCACGAGATCCGGCCGCTCCGGAAGCAGCTCGCCGAGCGCCAGGACGACGCAGTCCGTCGGTGTGCCGTCCACCACCAGGCCGAAGCCCGCGTCGCGCACGCGCAGCGGATGGTGCAGCGTCAGCGAATGGCTGGTCGCGCTCTGCTCCCGGTCCGGCGCGACCACGTGCACGGTGCCGAGGCGCCGCGCCGCGGCCGCCAGCGTGCGGACCCCGGGCGCGAGGTAGCCGTCGTCGTTCGTGACCAGGACGCGCATCCTACGGGTCCTGTCCCGGCGAGAGGATCTCGAGCGTCCGCTGAAGCTCGGCGCGCAGCAGGCCGAGCATCTCGCGGTCCAGCGCGCGCGCCGTCGCCGCCGGCAGCTCCCCGCCCCGCCGGAGCTGCTCCAGGCGCTGCTTCGCCCCCTCGATCGTGTACTTCTCCTCGTACAGCAGGTGCTGCACGAGCAGGATCAGCCGGATCTCCTTGCGCTGGTAGACCCGGTTGCCGGAGCGGTTCTTCGACGGGTTCAGGAAGGGGAACTGGCTCTCCCAGTACCGGAGCACGTGCGGCTTGAGGCCGACCAGGTCGCACACCTCGCTGATCGAGTAGTACTCCTTCTGCGCGATCGGGCGCGGGCTGCCGCTCGCGTCGCCGCCGCGCCGCAGGCCCGGGCCGCCCCGCCGGCGCGACGCCGTGCGCCGGCCCGCGGCCGTCGATCCATCCGGCACCGGATCGACCGTGCCATCGCCGTCCGGCCAGAGGTCCACATTCCGCTCGGTCACGTCCAGATCTCCGCCTTCGGCTCCCGCAGCATCAGGTTCTCGACCGCCTCCCGCGGCTGCCGGCCCTCGAAGAGCACCGCGTGCACCTCGTCGACGATCGGCATCCCGGCGCCGGTCTTGCGCGCCAGTGCATACGCGGCGCGGGTCGTGTCGATCCCCTCGGCGACCATGTGCATCCCGGCCAGGATCTCCGGCAGCCGCTTCCCCTGCCCGAGCGCGTACCCCACGCTCCGGTTGCGGCTCAGCTCGCCGGTGCAGGTCAGGATCAGGTCGCCCATTCCCGCGAGCCCGGCGAACGTCAGCGGATTGGCGCCCAGCGCCACGCCCAGGCGCGAGATCTCCGCCAGCCCCCGGGTGATCAGCGCCGCCGTCGCGTTGTGGCCGAGCCCGAGGCCCGCGGCCATTCCCGCCGCCAGCGCGATCACGTTCTTGAGCGCGCCGCCGAGCTCGACGCCGACCACGTCGTCGCTCGTGTAGACGCGGAAGTACGGCGTCTGGAACAGCTCCTGGGCCCGCCGCGCCGCCGCCTCGCTCCGGCTGGCCACGGTCACGGCCGTCGGGAGCTCGCGCGCCAGCTCCAGCGCGAAGCTCGGACCGGACAGGAACGTCGCCTCCTCGCCGAGCCGGCCGCGCAGCACCGCGCGCAGCGTCGCGTCCATGGTGCAGAGCGTGTCCTTCTCGATCCCCTTCGACGCGCTCACGACGAGCGCGTCCGGCGCGATCGCCGGCGCGGCCGCCGACATCACCCGCCGCACGAACTGCGAGGGGCTGACGGAGACGACGACGGTCGCGCCGCGCACGGCGTCCTCGAGCGACGACGTCGCCTCCAACCGCTCGTCGAGCGCGATTCCGGGCAGGTAGTCGGGGTTCTGGCGCTCCGTCTGGATCCGCCGCGCCACCGCCGGGTCGTGGGCCCACAGGCGGACCGCGTGCCCCTTCTTCGCCAGAAGGTTGGCCAGGGTCGTGCCCCAGCTCCCGGCGCCCACTACCGCGACCCGCTCCATCAGCGCGCCTCCGGCGCCCGCCGGCCAAACCGGTGCTCCTCGCCGCGCAGCAGCCGGCGCAGGTTCTGGCGATGCGCGTAGATGATGAAGGCGCCCAGCGCCAGCGAGAGCCAGAGGACCGGCCCCGGCCCCTGCGTGAGGAGCACCGCCACCGGCACGACCACCGCCGCCGCGATCGACGCCACGGAGACGATCCGCGTCGCCCACACGAGCAGCACCCAGGCCAGCACCCCCACGCCGACCGCCGCCGGCGCCAGCGCCAGGAAGACGCCGGCGCTCGTGGCCACGCCCTTCCCGCCGCGGAAGCGCACGTACACCGAGTACACGTGGCCGAGGATCGCCGCGGCGCCGTACGCCAGCGCCCACTCCCACCGCGGAGAACCGTCCGAGCGTGGGAAGCAGAACGTCGGAAAGAACCCCTTGGCCGTGTCCACCAGGAAGATCGGCAGCGCGGCGCGCCAGCCGAGCACGCGGAACGCGTTCGTGGCGCCGAGGTTACCGCTGCCGTGCTGGCGCAGGTCGATCCCCCGCGCCAGCCGCCCCACCACGTAGCTCGTCGGGAACGCGCCGATGAAGTAGCTGACCGCCAGCAGCCCCCAGGTCAAGACGCGGCCTCCTCGCGCCGTCCCTTGAGCCGCAGCCGAAGCGGCGTGCCGGTGAAGCCCCACCGCTCCCGGAAGGAGTGCTGGATGTAGCGCAGGTAATTCTCCGGCAGCGCCTTCGGGTAGTTCGTGAAGATCACGAACGTCGGGGGCGCCGTGTCCGCTTGCGTCGCGTACATCAGCTTGACTTGCATGCCCCGATAATGCGGCGGCGGTTGCCGTTGCGCCAGTTCGCGGAGCGCCTCGTTGACCTGGCTCGTCGGGATGCGCCGCGCCCGCTCCTCGGCCACCCGGACCACCAGGTCGAGCACCTTGTGCACCCGCTGGCCGGTCAGGGCCGACGCGAACAGGATCGGCACCCACCGCAGTTGCGGCGCCCGCTCCCGGATCTGCTGCTCGTACGCCCGGGCCGTGTGCGTGTCCTTCTCCACCAGGTCCCACTTGTTCACGACGACGACCAGCCCGCGCCCCGCCTCCCACGCCCGCTGCGCGATGCGCAGGTCCTGCGCGTGCACCTCCTCGCTCCCGTCGATCAGGAGCACGGCGATGTCCGAGCGCTCGATCGCCCGCTCCGTGCGCAGCGCGCTGAAGTACTCCAGCCCCGGCTCGATGCGCGCGTGCCGCCGTAGCCCCGCCGTGTCCACGAAGATGATGTCGCGCCCGTGGTAGCGCGTCGGGGTGTCGATCGCGTCGCGCGTCGTGCCCGCGACGTCGCTCACCACCAGGCGCTCCTCGCCCAGCAGCCGGTTGATGAAGCTCGACTTGCCGACGTTCGGCTTGCCGATCACGGCCACGCGCAGCGCCTCGTCCGCTGCCTCCCCCGCCGGCTCCGGGAAGTGGGCGACGATCCGGTCCAGCAGATCGCCGGTGCCCTTCCCCGAGATCGCGCTCACCGGGATTGGCTCGCCCACCCCCAGCTCCCAGAAGTCATGGTAGGTGAGGTCGTCCGGGAGGCGGTCCACCTTGTTCACGACGAGCAGCACCGGCCGGCCCGACTTCCGCAGCAGCTCCGCGATCCGGTGGTCGAGCGGCTGCGGTCCCGCCTTGCCGTCCACGACGAAGACGACGAGGTCCGACTCCGCCATCGCGGCCAGCACCTGCTGCCGGATCGCGGCCGCCATCGGCTCGTCCGTCTCCGTCTCCAGGCCGCCCGTGTCGATGACCCAGAACCGGTGGCCCGCCCATTCCGCGCGCCCGAAGTTCCGGTCCCGCGTCACGCCCGGCGTGTCCTCCACGATCGCGAGCTGGCGGCCGACCAGCCGGTTGAAGAACGTCGACTTGCCGACGTTCGGCCGGCCCACCACGGCCACCGCGGGAAGCGCGTCCCTCCTCATGCGTTCACGAGTGTGGCGGTGAGTTCGTAGCCCGGCATCACGATCGACCCCTCCAGCCGGGCCTCCAGCTCCTCGAGGCGCAGGTCGTCGACGAAGACGTGGTCGTCGTTGAGCGCCTCGGCCGGGATCAGCACCCGGTCGTACGGCCCGCCGCGCAGCACCGCCGCCAGGATGTCGCGCCCCGGGAGCAGCCCGGCCGTCGTCACGGTCTCGCCGAACATCCGGTTCGTCACCGCCAGCACCTCGAACGCCGCACCGGTGTGCGCCGCCAGCCGCATCGCCAGCGGCTCGATGATCGGCCCCATGCGCAGCCCCGTCACGATCGCCACGCGCTCGCCCTCGAGGCGCGGCACGTCCGCCAGCCCCTCGTCGAACTCGTCCAGGAAGCGGCGCACGGACCCGACGCCGTTCTCCATCAGCGGCCAGTCGTCGTAGTAGTCGCGCTCCGGCAGCGGCTCGCCGGCGATGTAGAACAGGTCGTCGGCCGCGTACGCCCACCCCGTGCCGCGCTCGGCCAGCGCCCGCTCGCGCGCCGCATCCACCTGCCGGATCGCCGCGCGCGCCTCCTCCGGTGTCAGAAGCCGCACCGGCCGGCCGACATTGTACTTCGTCAGCCCCACCGGCACGACCGAGAGCGAGAGCACGCCCGGGCCGAGCGCCCACAGGTCGGCGATCGTTTGGTCCAGGTGCGCGCCGTCGTTCCACTCCGGGCAGAGCACCACCTGCGTGTGCACCTCGATCCCGGCCGCCAGCAGCTCGCCCAGGCGGTCCAGGATGTCGCCGCCGTACGCCACGCCGAGCAGCCGCTGCCGCAGCTCCGGCTCCGTCGCGTGCACGCTCACGTACAGCGGCGAGAGCCGCTGGTCGATCAGGCGCGCGAACCCCTTCGGGCCCAGGTTCGTCAGCGTGACGTAGCTGCCGTAGGTGAACGACAGTCGGAAGTCGTCGTCCTTCAGGTGGAGCGTGGCGCGCGCGCCCGCGGGGTTCCCGTCCACGAAGCAGAACACGCACTTGTTCGCGCACTGCCGCACCGGGTCCGGCGCCGGCACGATCCCCAGCGGGTCCTCCGGCGCCTTCTCGATCTCGTAGATGACCGAGCCGCCGCCCGCCGCCGGAGCCACCTCCAGCTCCAGCACCGGCTCCGCCTCCAGGAAGCGGAAATCGATGGCGTCCCGCACCGGCGCGCCGTTGATGCGCACGATGCGGCTCCCCACCGCGAGCGCCAGCTCCTCGGCGATCGAGCCCGGCAGGACTTCCGCGATCCGAACCATTCCCCTCTGTAGCGCGAAGGGGCGGCCCGTCAGGCCGCCCCGATACAATCGACAACCGCGAAAATCTAACGAAATCGCGCGCTTTCTTCAACCCGCGGACGTCGCCGGCGGAAGCTCCGCGCCACAGCTCGAGCAGATGGTGTCGCCTTCCTCGTACGCTTCCCCGCAGACCGGGCACGCGAAGGCGACGCCGCGGCCCACCGCCTCGTGCGCCTCGATCACCGCGAGCGCGTCCTCGTACGCGTACGCCGGGACGAGCACCCGCACCTGCGCCAGGTCGCCGATCTCCATCGTGAACGCGAAGTGGTCCTTCTGCGACAGCACCTGCGCGTCGATCCCCTCCGCCTGGAGGTTGTCGCGGATCAGCTCCGCCTCCACGTCGTCCCCCGTCGTGTAGACCTGCGCCCACCCCTCCACGATCTCGACCGGCGCGTGCGCCTCGCACTTGAAGTACGGCCGATCGCCCTGGTTGCAGGCCTCGCACAGCGGGCGGCCGCAGATGACGCACGCCCCGACCGCGCGCCGCTCCGGGTGCACCGCGCACCGCGCCTCCACCCGCAGGAAGCCGCACGCCGGACACGCCTCCTCGTCCGCCGGGATCCGCTCGTGGCAGTTCGGGCACTCCAGCGTCTCCCCCCGCGCCGCCCCGCACACCGGGCATGCGCCCGCCATGACCGGCGCCTCAGCCCCGCACTCCGGACACCTCGGCATGGCCTCTCCCGCGCTCCGCGTTCCCGTCCCGCGCCGGCGTCGCCGCTCGCAAGTTCCATGCGCCGTGATGCCGGGACCTCTTGGACCGCCGCGCCGCCGGGACCGCCCGGGGCCGCCCGGGGCCGCCCGGGGCGCCGGCGACGCCGCGCCGATAGGGCGCCCGGCCGCCGCACCTCCCGGGACCTCCGGGACCGCCCGGGGCCGCCGCGCCGCCACCCCGCCGCCAGCGGCCGGCGCGGCCGCGAGGCGGCCGGGGCGCGCGCAAAAAGGGGGCGCGGCCAGCGTGGCCGCACCCCCTTGTTCCTCACCGCGCCCGGCGCGGCTACTTCGCGATCTCGTACTTCCACCCCGCCACGTCCTTCGCCGTCGACGTGGCCGAGAACGTCTCCCTCGCGTCCTTCGCGGGCGCCGTCACCGTGATCTCCTGCGTGTCGAGCGGCGCGCCGCTCTTGTCCAGGAGCGTGAGCTTGATCTTCACCGGCGTCCCCGGCTCCAGCTTGTCGTTCAGCACCGCGCCCGTCACCTTGGAGCCCTGGTCGGTCGGCTGCACGCGTAGGTCGATTACCTCCGCGGTCAGCGCCTGCTGCTGCGTCAGGTAGTCGAGCGCCTTCTTCTTCCACTCCTCGGCCTTCGGGCCCGTCGCCAGCTCACCCTTCCCGCGGGCTGTGGCCGCGGCCAGCCGCAGCGCCCGGCCGTTCGCCGGGTCCAACTCCAGCACCTTCTGCGTTGTCGCCAGCAGCTCGTCGTAGAGCGGGTTGAGCTGGTCGGCGACCTTCTTCCCGTCCGCGGGCGCCGCCTTCTGGCGCTGATCCTCCAGCGTCTGCGCCTGGGCGAGGAGCGTCTGCGCCAGGTAGAACGCCGCATCGCGATAGTACGGGTTCACCTGGAGCGCCTTGCGGAACGCCTCCGCGGCCTGCTCGAGCTGCTGGGCCTGGAAGAGCCCGGCGCCGATGTCGAAGTACTGCGTGTCGGTCAGGTTCGCCTGGTTGACCAGCTCCGCGAAGATCTTGCTCGCCTCGGCCTTGTTCTCGCTCCGCGAGTACGCCACGGCGAGGTTCAGCTTCGCCTGCACGTCGTCCGGGTGCTTGGCCAGGAACGCCTTGTACACCTCCGCCGCCTCCCCGTACTTCTTCTGGTACAGGAGGAGCTGCGCCAGATTCGACGTCGAGCGCTCCTCGCCCTCCTGCCACTGCTTCTGCGCGTCAGCGGGCAGCGTGCTCGGCATCCCCTTCGCGTAGATCTCCAGCGCGCCGCGGTACATCGCGATCGCCTTGTCCACGTCGCCCTTGTTCTGGTACAGCGACGCCAGCGTCGCGCGCGCCGTCGGCCGCCCCTGGTAGAGCGCGTCCGCCTGCTCGAGCAGGGCGATCGCCTCGTCGGTCTTCCCCGCCTGGATCAGGCCGACACTCTTGTTGTACGCCTCCACCCAGCCCCGCTCGCGCGGGCCCGCGGTCTCCTTCGCGTAGTCCGGCCACATCTGCTCGGCCTTGTCCAGCATCGAGTCGGCCTTCGCGATCTCGCCGAGCCCCAGGTACGCCTGACCGGCATAGAAGTACCCCGCCGGATTCCCCGCATCCTTGTCGATCGACTGGAGCGCCTGGTCCAGCGCCTTCTGGTAGATCTTCGGCTTGTCTTCCGGGTGCGACGCCTTCCTCGCCTGATCCAGGTACAGCGCCGAGCTCCGCGTGTACATGTTCTGCGATGGCCTCGTCCCCTGCGCGCGCACCGCCATGGGGAGCGCTACCAGACAGGCCAGCGCCAGCCCGGCCGACAACTTGGTCATTCTCCAGACCCTCCGATGGAAGGAATCCTTGCCAAGCATAGCGTTACCCGAGTTCGCCGGGTGTTATTGCATCCACTTCCGCATCGAACGCGCGCCGCGCCTCGTACGCTGCCATCCCGACCGCGGCCGCCGCCCGGACGACGTCTTCGTACTCGGGCTTCGAGCGCTCCGTTCCGTCCGGCAGCCGCACCCGCTTGCGACGGATCGGCTCCCCGCGCCAGCGCACGGTCTCCTCGACGCGCGGCAGCGCCGGCCGCTCGACCCGCCAGTAGCGCGCGCCGATCGTCGTCGTCGAGCGGAACAGCGCCGCAAGCACGTCCTCCAGCGCCGACTCCGGCACGAGCGCCTCGATCCGGTGCCCCGGCCGCCCCTTCTTCATCCCCACCGAGGCGACCGTGGCGTCGACCGCGCCCGCCGCGAGCAGCGCCTCCTGCGCCGGCGGCAGGTACTCCGACGGCATGTCGTCGACGTCCGCCTGGAGCAGCAGCAGATCCGCCGACGTCGGCTCGACGTCGCACAGGACGACGCGGAGCGCGTTCGGGCGGTCCTCCGGGTCGCGCGTCCCCGCCCCGAAGCCGCTGCGCCGCACGACGAACTCCGCGGGCGGGCGCCGGCCGCCGGTCAGCGTGGCCAGGATCGCCGCGCCCGTCGGCGTGACCGTCTCGCCCGCGAGCCCGCTGTCCCGCGCCGGCACCCCGTCCAGCAGCTTCAGCGTCGCGGGCGCGGGGAGCGGGTAGCGCCCGTGCTCGATGTCGACCCAGCCGCTCCCCAGCGGGACGGGCCGCGTGAAGCACGCCTCCACGCCCAGCTCGGCCACGCCGGCCATCGCGCACAGCACGTCCAGGATCGCGTCCAGCGCACCGACCTCGTGGAAGTGCACCTTCTCGATGCTCGTGCCGTGCACCTCCGCCTCCGCCGCGGCCAGCCGGCGGAACGCTTCGGCCGCCCGGGCCCGAACCGGCGCCGGAGCGGCCGTCGCATCCACGATCTCGAGGACGTGCCTCAGATGCCGGTGCGCATGCTCGTGCGGCAGCTCGAAGCGCACCTGGGCGCACGAGATTCCCCGTCGGTTCACGCGCTCCACCACCACGCCGACCCCCTCGAGCCCGAGCGAGGCGACGAAGCCCTCCAGCCACGCCACCGGCAGCCCCACGTCCACCAGGGCCCCCAACACCATGTCGCCGCTGATCCCCGCGAAGGGGTCGAAGATGAGTCCGCGCAAGTAGCTCCGCTCCGTCGACAGGTCAGCCGGACAAACTAGACGGGCCCTCGTGGAGCGTCAAACCGTGACGGGCTCACCGCGCGCCAAGGTGCTCGAGCACTCGCCGTGCCAACGCCTCCGAGAAGCCGGGCACGCGCGCGATCTCCTCCGGCGCGGCCGCCTTGACCGCGCGCACGCTGCCAAACCGCTCCAGCAGCGCGCGCTGCCGCGCCGGCCCGATCCCGGGCACGTCGCCCAGCTCACTCGTCAGCGTCCGGCGCGCCCGCAGCTTCCGGTTGTACGTGATCGCGAAGCGGTGCGCCTCGTCGCGGATCCGCTGGAGCAGGCGCAGCGACCGCGCCGTCCGCGCCAGCCGCAGCGGCTCCGAGCGTCCGGGCAGGAACACCTCCTCCTCGCGCTTGGCCAGCGAGCAGAACGCCACGCCCGCCACGCCGGCCTGGCGCGCCGCGGCGACCGCCGCACCGAGCTGCCCCTTGCCGCCGTCGATCACGACCAGGTCCGGGAGCGGGGCGCCCTCCTCGATCCGCCGCGCGAAGTAGCGCCCCACGACCTCCGCCATCGAGCGGAAGTCGTCGTTGCCCCAGTCGCCTCGCACCTTGAAGTGCCGGTAGCCCGCCTTCTCCGGCACGCCGTTCGAGAAGGCGACGCAGCTCCCGACCACCTCCGAGCCCTGCGTGTGCGAGATGTCGAAGCAGACGATGAGGCGCGGCACGACCTTCAGGTCGAGCGCCTCCTGCAACTCGTAGAGCACGTCGTCCGCCCGCTCGCGCACGTCCGCGCGCAGCACCGCCCGCTCCTCCAGCATGTGGCGGGCATTCTGGTTCGCCAGCTCGAGCAGCGCCGCCTTCTCCCCCTTCTGCGGGACGAGCGAGCGCACGCGGCGTCCGGCCGCCTGCGTGAGCAGCTCCTCCAGCAGGGCGCGATCCTCGAACTCGCCCGGGAACAGGATCTCGCGCGGAAGATCCGCGGTGCCGTGCTCGCCGCGGCCGAGGTAGAAGCGCGTCGCCGCGGCACCCAGCAGCGCCGCGTCCGCCTCCTCGTCGAGCTTGCCGAAGAACTCGACCTCGCGGCCGAGGAGCTTCCCGCCGCGGATCCGGAGCCGGACCGCGCAGGCTCGCTCACCGTCGCGCGCCAGGCCGATCACGTCTTGCTCGGTCCCCTTCACCGACATCACCCGCGCCCGCCGCTCGAGGTTCTCCAGTCCGGTGAGCGCGTCCCGCAGCGTCGCCGCGCGCTCGAAGTCCAGCGCGGCCGCGGCTCGTTCCATCTCCTCGGCCACCCGCTGCCGCACCGGCTCCGTGTGCCCGTTCAGCACCTCCAGGATCTCGTCGATCATGAGCCGGTATGCCTCGCGGGACTGGAGCCCGACGCACGGCGCCAGGCACCGCCCGATGTGGTAGTCCAGGCACGGCCGGCTCGGCGCCTCCCGCGGCAGGTCGTACCGACAGCTCCGCACCGTGTAGAGCCGCTTCACCAGCTCGAGCGCCTGGCGCATCGGCCCGACGTCCGTGTACGGCCCGAAGTAGCGCGCACCGTCATTCTCGAGCACGCGCGTCACGTACACCCGGGGGAACGGCTCCTGGACCGTCACCTTGATGTACGGGTAACGCTTGTCGTCCCGGAACTGGATGTTGAACCTCGGCATGTGCGCCTTGATCAGGTTCGCCTCCAGGAGCAGCGCTTCCGTCTCCGAGCCGACGACGATCGTCTCCAGGTCCGCGATGCGGCGCACCAGCTCCCGCGTCTTGATCGAGTGGTCCTCGGACGCGCGGAAGTAGCTGCGCACTCGGTCGCGCAATGACTTTGCCTTGCCGATGTAGAGGATTTCCCCCTCGGCGTCCTTGAACAGGTACACGCCGGGGCGTGCCGGCAGGTGCTTCAGCTTCGTTTGGAGGGTCTCCGGACTCACGTGCATCCCCGCATCCGACTCGTGGCTGCCCCCGGGGGCTGAACAGCCCGGAAATCGTTGTACCCGCGCGGAATTACACGGTTCAGGCGCTGCGGCGTCGGATCCGCGCGACGACCCGCCCCACGACGCCCTCCGCCTCAGTGACGCCGAACGCCGCCGCGAGGAGGAAGTAGACCGCGCCGAACGGTCCCAGGACGACGGCGCCCCGCCCGAGCCGGAACAGCAGCCGGACCACGGCCGAGCCCGCCGACGCCGCGCCCGGCAGCAGGTGCTCCGGCGCCGGCACCACGTACGCAATTCCGCGCGCCACCGCCGCCGCGACGAGCGCCGCGGCGAACATCCGGCCCAGCGTTCCCAGCCCCGCGCCCACCGGGCCGATCCTGCGCCGCAGCCCGCGCCGGAGCAGCCCCCATTCCACCCACGCCGCGAACCCGGCGCCGAGCGTGAGGCCGAGCGCCCCCAGTCGGTGCCCCGCGACGATGAGGTGTCGCTCGAGCGGGATCATGAGCGCGTAGCCGAGCGCCGCCGTCAGGATCACGCGCAGGAACGCGACCCACGCCGGCGTCTTCGTGTCGTGCAGCGCGTAGTAGGTCGAGGAGAAGAGCCGCGTCCCGGTGGACGCCATGAGCCCGAGCGTGAAGCCGCCGAGTACGATCCAGACCCAGATCGTGTCGCCGGCGCTGAACTTCCCCGTCTGGAGCACGGTCGCGACGACGACGTCGCCGAGGGCGAGGTAGCCGACCGTCGACGGCACCACGAAGACGGCGATCTGACGCAGCCCCGCGTTCACGCGCGCCCGCAGCACCTCCGCCGCCTGGCCGCGCTGACGCGACAGCTCCGGCAGCTCCGCCGCCGCCACGCTCATCCCGAACAGGCTGATCGGGAGTAGGTAGAGCGTCATCGCGTACGTCATCGCCGACAGCGCGCCGACGCTCAGCTTCGACGCGAGCATCACGTCCACGTACGCGCTGAGCTGGACGACGCCGCGGCCGAGGAGCACCGGGAGCGCGTTGGCGACGATCGTCGCGACGAGCGGTCCGCGCAGCGTCGCCCAGGAGAGGCGCAGGTTCGGCTCGAGTCGCAGCACGCGCGGGAGCTGCACCAGGAACTGGAGCGCCCCGCCGACGAGCGCGCCCCAGGAGACGGCCATCACCAGGTTCGCCGGCGACAGCCGCCGCCCGAACAGCACCATCGTCGCGATCATCGCGGCGTTCCACAGCACCGGCGCGACGTACGCCAGGAAGAAGCGACGATGGCTGTTCAGGATCCCGAGCGCCCACGCCGACAGCACCAGGATCCCGGTCATCGGGAAGATGACCCGCGTCGCCTCCACGGCGAGCCGGCGCCGCTCCCCCTCGAAGCCGAAGGCGACGACGTCCACCATCGCCGGGGCGAAGAAGATCCCGAGGAGCCCGATCCCGCCCGCTAACATCGCGAGCAGCGCGAAGAC
>JADGGV010000616.1 GCA_019689775.1 Gemmatimonadota bacterium | reverse complement strand
GGAGGTGGCGGCGGCGGTGGGCCGCCGCCGACGTACGACGTGCGCGACGTCGCCGAGGCGCGCACGCAGCGCCGCTACGGCATCGCGCTGGAGTACGAGCTGCGGCCGACGCCGAATTCCGGCGTCACGCTCGGGTGGGCGCACGACCGGCTGGCGCGGGATTCGGCGGGCGCGGATGCGGCCGACGCGTTCGTCGGCGCGGCGCACTACGACCTGGCGGGCGGGACGCGGCTGCGCGTGTCGGCGGCGCGGCGCTTCCACTTCCCGACGCTGCGCCAGCTCTACGACGTGGACGGCGGGAACCCGGGGCTGCGGACGGAGACGGCCGTCGCCTACGAGGCGGGGGTCGAGCAGGCGCTGCCGGGCGAGGCGCGGGCGGGGCTGACGCTGTTCCGCACGGATGCGCACGACTTCATCGAGCGGGCGGAGCGGGGCGGCCCGTTCCAGAACTTCCAGGCGTACCGCTTCACGGGGCTCGAGCTGTCGGGCGAGGTGCGGCCGGTGGAGCGGCTGTGGCTGCGCGGCGCGTACACGTACATGGACACGCAGGACCGCTCTCCCGGCGCGGACCGGGAGGCGCTACAGTACCGGCCGCGCCACCAGCTCGCGCTGGGCGGCGACTACCGCTTCGCGTTCGGGCTGCGCGCGTACGCGGCGGCGCGGCACGTCGCCGGGCAGGCGTTCTACTCGCGCCAGCCGCCGGTGCAGCGGCGGGAGCTGCCGGCGTTCACGGTGGTGGATCTGCGCCTGACGCAGCGGCTCGCGCCGCGGCGGCTGGAGGCGTACCTCGGCGCGGACAACCTCCTCGATGCGGCGTACGAGGAGGAGTACGGCAACCCGCAGGCGAAGCGCACGATCTACGGCGGGCTCACGTTCACCTGGTGAGCCGCACCCCCGCACCCGGAGCCCGAGATGATGCTCGCCCTCGATGCCCGACTCCGCGGCACCTCCCGGCTGCCGTCGTTCGCCACGGCGGAGCGCGGCGCCGGCGCGCTGGAGCTGGCGACGCTCGCGCTGATCGGCGCCGTCGCCGCCGCGCTGACGAACCTGGCCGACTTCCACTGGGGGATCCCGGGGAGCAGCATCGTGCAGACGATCCTGCCGATGGCGCTCGGCTTCGCGCTGGTGCCGCGGCGCGGCGCCGGGAGCGTGATGGGGCTCTCGGCGGTGGCGACGTCGGCGCTGATGCGGCTCGGCGGCGCGCACCTCGCCGGCGTCGGCGCGCTCACCAGCCTCGCGCTGTGCGGCCCGTTCCTCGACCTGGCGCTCGGCCGCGCGCGCGGCGGACCGTGGCTCTACGGCGCGTTCGTCCTCGCCGGCGCGGCCACGAACGCGTGCGCGTTCCTCGTCCGCGCTGCGGCGAAGTGGCTCGGCATGCGCGGCATCGGCGGCGGGATGGGGCGGCGCGCGCTGGCCGAGTGGCTGCCGCAGGCCATCTGGACGTACGCGCTCGCGGGCGTCCTCGCCGGGCTCGTGAGCGCGGCGCTCTGGTTCCAGTTCCGCGAGCGCGGGACTCCCGCGGACGACGCCGCGCCGTGATCCTCGTCGGCCTCGACGACACGGACACGCCGGAGAGCGCGGGGACGAACCAGCTCGCGCGCCGCCTCGTCGCCTCGCTGCCGCCCGGCTTCGAGGCGGTGCTCGTGCTGCGCCACCAGCTCCTGTTCGATCCGCGCGTGCCGTACACGAGCAAGAACGGGAGCGCGTCGATCCTGCTGCGCAAGGAGCCGGGCGCATCGCTGGACGCGCTCGTGGACGCGCTGCGCCGGGAGATGCGCGCGTGGTACGTCGCCGGCAGCGACCCGGGGCTGTGCATAGCGACGTCGGCGCCGCCGGACGTCGTCGCCTTCGGGCGGCGCTGCCAGCGCGAGCTGGTCGCGCAGGCGGAGGCGCGCGCGCTCGCGGCCGCCGCCGGCATCCACCTCGAGGGGCTCGGCGGTACCGAGGACGGCGTCATCGGCGCGCTCGCCGCCGTCGGGCTGCTCGCCTCCGGCGACGACGGCCGCGTCGTCCACCGCCCCGGCTGGGAGTGGCCGGACACGTTCGCGGGCCCGCGGCCGGTCGCGGAGGTGCGCGCGCGGGGCGTCGACGTCGTCCGCGAGCACCGCTCCGGGGCGGAGGTCACCGCCGGGGTCGTGGACGTGGGGAAGCACCTGCGCCCCGCGTACCGTGGCGGGCGGGTGGTGCTCTTCGTCGAGGCGACGGAGGCCGACGCGGCGTCCGGCGTGCCGCCGGCGGAGTGGCGGGCGCTCAAGCTGCCGTGAGCCCGGAGAGCGAGATCGCCGGCGGGGCGGGTTCGACTTCGGGCGGGGACTGCGGGATTGACTTCGGGCGGTGAGCACACC
>JADGGV010000615.1 GCA_019689775.1 Gemmatimonadota bacterium | reverse complement strand
GTGAAGGACGACGCCGTGGGGACGGCGCCGTCCGGCGCCGTCGCCGCGACCGCGCCCGACGAGGGCGCCGCCGGCGCGGGGGCGGGCACGGGTGCGGGCGGCGCCGCCGGCGCCGGGCACCGCCCGACGGTCGAGGAGCTGGAGCTGGCGCCGCCCACGTTCACGCCCTTCACCCGAGCGCCCGAACTGATCAACCGCGCCGAGATCACCGAGTACCTCCGGGAGCGCTATCCGCCGGGGCTACAGCAGATGGGGATCGGCGGGCAGGCGGTGCTCTGGATCCTGCTGGACGAGCAGGGGCACGTACGCAAGGCGCTGCTGCTGCGCTCGAGCGGCCGTGAGTCGCTGGACGACGCCGCCCTCGAGGCCACCGACCACATGCAGTTCTCTCCGGCGGTGAACGTGGGTCAGAACGTGCCGGTCTGGGTCCAGCTTCCGGTCGTGTTCCGCGTGGTGCCGTGAGGCGCGCGGCACCGGCCCGGAGTGGGGCGCTCTCGGCCGGCTCGACCGCCACGGCCGTGACGTGTCGAGGGCGGCAGCTCGGGGGGAGCCCTGGCCCGATGGAACGGGGTGCTGCCGCGCAGTGGCCGTCGGGGGCCGTCGCCCGCACGTCGCCGCCCGCCCCTGTAGCGCGGCGGACCGGTGGCGCCGCCCCACATCCGTGGTCGGCAACTCGCCCGGACGTCCGCGGCGCAAACGGGCCGTGGACGTCCGTCTCCCCGCGATCTTAGCCGGCCGCCCCCCGCCGCGGGATCGGACCTACGGCTTACGCCGGCCTGCCTAGCGTTGCGGTACCCGCGGCGTCGCCAGCGCGATCGCCGCACCCAGCGCGACGGCGTCGACCGGCTTCCGCAGGACCGCGGCGGCGTGGCCCGCAGCGACGGCGGCGGACGCCGGCTCCTCGTCGCTCCCGGTGAGGAAGATGATCGGGACCGTCGCGCCGCGCGCCGCCAACCCGGCCGCGAGCTCCGGCCCGCTGATGCCGCGCAGGTGCACGTCGAGCAGGAGGCAGCGGAACCGGACGGCCGGTTCCGCGGCCAGGTACTCCTCGGCAGAGGCGAACGTGACGCTCGACATCCCGCCGGCCGCCAGCAACCGCTCCAGCGACCGGCGGACCGATTCGTCGTCGTCGACCACGGCGATCGGGTGAGCCCTCGTCGCCTCCGTCGTCGTCGTGCTCCGGGACGCCGCCCTTCCCCGCTCCGGCGGGGCAGGTGGCCTGGCCCGTGATCCGGCCCTCCCTGCGGCGTCCATGCTCCTCACCCGTCTCGTGTTGTTGGGGGCCACCTCAATCGGCACGCACGAGAGTGAACGTTTCCGCGTGCCCGCGTCATTGGACCAAAGTCCAATACGACGCCTCGAGCGCATCCGGCCCGCCGCGGCGCGGCGGCCCGGCGGCCGGCAGGCGCACGCGCACCTGGAGGCCGCGGCCCGGATCGCTCGCCGCCTCGATGCTGCCGCCGTGCGCCTCGACGATCGCGCGCGTGACGTAGAGCCCCATCCCCATCCCGCTCCCCTTCGTGGTGTAGAACGGCTCGAAGATCCGCGCCAGCCGCTGCGCCTCGATGCCCGGGCCGCGGTCCGCGACGGCGATCTCCACGCCGCCGTCCGCGGAGCGCGCGATGCGGACCGCCAGGCGCCGCTCCTCCGTCGGCATCGCCTGCATGGCATCGAACCCGTTCAGCACGAGGTTCAGCACCACCTGCTGGAGCTGGACCGGGTCCGCCTCCACCGGCGGCACGTCCGGGTCCGCCTCCACCGCCACGCGCACCTTCCGTAGCAGCGCCTCGTCGCTCACGGTGCGCAGCGTCTCGCTCACCACCGCGGCGACGTCGAGCAGCACGCGCTCCGGCTCGCCCTGCTTCAGCAGGTGCCGCGTTCGCCGGATGATCTCGCCCGCCCGGTAGGCGTCCGTCGCGACGTCGGAGAGGATGTCGTGCACGACATCGGTCTGCGGCCGCTCGCCGCCGAGAAGGCGCAGCCCCGCCTGCGCGTTGCTGAGAATGGCCGTGAGCGGCTGGTTCAGCTCGTGCGCGAGCGAGCCCGCCAGCGCGCCGATCGTCGCCGCCCGGTTCGCGTGCGCCAGCGCCTGGAGCCGGCTGATCGCCTCCAGCTCCGCCCGCTTCCGCCCCGTGACGTCGAGCTGCGAGACGACCGCGCCGCGCCGCGGTTGGCTCAGCGGAAACACCCGCAACGCGAACCAGCGCGGCTCCGGCGCGCCGGGCCGGACGTATTCCGTCACGAACGCCGGCGCCCCACCCTCGAGCACCGCGCCGAGCCCACGAGACTCGACGTCAGGGCGTATGCCGGCTTGTGGGTGTAAAAAAAAATGGGGGGGGGGGGGGGGGG
>JADGGV010000614.1 GCA_019689775.1 Gemmatimonadota bacterium | reverse complement strand
CCGCCGGCGCGGGCGCCGGCGCCGGCGGGGCGGGGGGGGGGGCCGGTGGGCGCCGTGGCGCCGCCATCGACGCCGCCGGCGGCGTCGCCCGCCGGCGAGCCGGCGGCTTCCGCGGCCGAGCCGGCGGCGTCGGAGGCGACGGCGCAGGAGCTGGCGTCGCGGTTCGAGCGGAAGGGGTACCGGGTGCCGGAGGGCCTGGCCCGTGAGATCACGAAGGCGGCGGTCGCGAACGACATCGATCCGGCGGTCGCGTTCGGCCTGGTGGCGACCGAGAGCGGGTTCCGGAACTCGGCGAGGAGCTCGGTGGGGGCGCGCGGCCTCACGCAGCTCATGCCGCGCACGGCGGCGTGGCTGGAGCCGGGCACGACCGCGAGCGATCTGCACGATCCGGGCACGAACCTGCGGCTCGGTTTCCGGTACCTGCGGCATCTGATCGACAAGTACGACGGGAACGTCCGGCTGGGTCTGACGGCCTACAACCGGGGGCCGGGGATCGTGGACCGCGTTCTCCGGCGTGGCGGGAACCCGGACAACGGGTACGCCGGGAAGGTGCTGCGCGGCGCCCGCTGACGAGCCGCGGGGAGATCGGCCGGCGCGCCCCGGGGCTCGCGCGAGGCCGGCGGCGAGCCGGGCGATCCGTCGTCGCCGGGACGGGCGGCGCGGCCGCCCCGGGGCGCCGCGGCGCTATTGCCCGGCCTCCGGCGGGCGTCCATCTTGGGATTTTCCATGTAGTTCCTCGGTTCGGGCCGGCGTCGCCCGACGCGCCGAGCGCGGTGGCGCCGGGCCCGAGGCCCCGGCATCCGCGGCCCTGCGGGATGGTGTCCGTGCCGGCGGCGCCTCCATCCACCCAGGCGACTGACGCATCCATCCGAGGAGGACCGGCTGCTCGACGAGCGTGCGTGGGCCGGACGCTTGCGCGATGGAGATGTGAGCGCGCTCGAGGAGGTGTTCCGGGCGTATCACGGCCGGCTGTGTGCGTTCGTCCGGCACCAGGTCGGTTCGATGGAGACGGCGGAGGAGTTGGTCCAGGACGTGTTCCTGCGGGTGTGGGAAGGGCGGGCGCGGCTGGACGCGAACGGCTCGCTGCGCAGCCTGCTGTACCGTTCGGCCCGCAACGCGGCGCTGAACCACCTCAAGCACCGCGCGGTGGAGGAGCGGTGGCGTCGCGCGGCGTCGCTCGATGTGGATCCGGCTCGCGGGACGGCGGAGGACGCGGTGCGGGAGCACGAGCTAGCGGCCGCGATCGACCGCACGATCGCGGCGCTGCCGGAGCGGTGCCGGCTGATCTTCCTCATGAGCCGCCAGCAGGGGCTCGGCTACGCGGAGATCGCCGAGATCCTGGGCCTATCGGTGAAGACCGTGGAAACGCAGATGGGGCGTGCGCTGAAGGCGCTGCGAGCGGGGTTGGCGGCGTTTTTGGGCTGAGGGCCGGCGTCGCCGCGTGCGGAGGCCTCTCGCGGCGGCGCGGGCGCGCGGCGCGGCGGAGCCCGGGGTCGCCGGGCGCGCGCCCCGCGCCGAGCCGCGCCGGTAGAGGCCACGGCAGAAACAAGAGACGAATGCGCCCGGCGGCGTGCACGCCGCCGGGCGCATTCACGTTCACGGCGCCGTACGCGCCGCCCGGGCGCGCCCCGGGCCGCCGCATCTCCGCTCAAGCCGCGACCGAACGCCGAGGCCGAACGCCGTGGCCGGACGCCATGGTCGGCGCCGGCCCCGGGCGCACGACACCGGCCGGGGTCGAGACCGGGCCCCGGACCCGCCGTGCTGCCCGAAACCGGGACGGGCCCGCGGTCCCTCGGTCGCGCTCGAGACCTGGCCCGGCTCGGGGCCAGCCATCGCGCTCGGGCTCGAGAGCCGCGCCTTCGGCGCGGACATCGAGATCGGAGCCGTTCCCCCGCCCTGTAGGGGTCCCTCCTCCGCTGGTTGTTCTGGGTAACGAGCCATCCCACACCCCCTGACTTCGACGGGTCCATGAGAGCACGAATCGGATGGCGGGCGCTGGCCCGCTACGTGGCGGGCGAGAGCACGCCGCAGGAGGTGGCCGCGATCGAGGCGTGGGCGGCCGCGGACCCCCGCCACGCGGAGATCCTGCGGGAGGTCCGCCAGAGCTGGGAATCGGCGGAAGTCCGCGAGCCGGAACCGGATACGTCGGCGGCGTGGCGCGCACTAGTGGCGCGGCTGGATGCGGCGGCGCCACTGGACGCAGCGGTGCCCCCGGACGTCGCGCTGCCGCTCGGCGTCGGGGCGCGGCTCGACTCCGCCGCGCCCGCGGCCGGCGAGCATCGCACCGGCGAGCGCGCCGCCCGCCCCCGCCCCCGCCGCGCCCGGCCCGGCGGCGCGCCGCCCCCGGGCCGG
>JADGGV010000042.1 GCA_019689775.1 Gemmatimonadota bacterium | reverse complement strand
CCCCGCATCCGCCCGACCGAAGTTCAGGCTTTCCCCTACTCCTCGCCCGCAGCGGCCCGCCTAAGCTGGACTCCGCAGAGGGCGAGCGAGTCCCCCCTCCCCGCTCGCCCACGGCGCCGGCGGGCGCCCCGACCGGGAGGCCCGGCCGGTCGTACCTCACCGCCGGAGGGTACCTCATGTACGTCCCCTCGTCCCACCCGTGGGTGGAAGGCGAGACGCTCGGGCAGCACCTGGAGGCGCGGGGCGTGTCGCGCCGGGACTTCGTCGCCTTCTGCGGCAAGGTGGCGGGGCTCCTCGGCCTGGGCACGGCGATGGGCCCGCGCATCCTGGCGGCGCTCGAGGCCGTCGAGCGACCGAGCGTCATCTGGCTCCAGCTCCAGGAGTGCACCGGCTGCGTCGAGAGCGTGCTGCGCGCGAGCGATCCGACGATCGGCGACCTCATCCTCGATGTCGTCTCGCTCGACTACCAGCACACGCTCATGGCCGGCGCCGGCCGCGCCGTCGAGGCGGCGCTCGCCGACGCGATGAAGGCGAACGCCGGCAAGTACCTGCTCGTCGTGACCGGCTCCGTGCCGCTGAAGGAGAACGGCATCTACACGATGATCGGCGGCCGCACGGCGGAGTCCGTGCTGACGGAGGCGGCCGGCGGCGCCGCGGCGGTCATCGCGCTCGGCGCGTGCGCCCACTGGGGCAGCGTGCAGGCGTCGCGGCCGAACCCGACCGGTGCGGTCGGCGTGGGCGACGTCGTCAAGGACCGGCCGGTCGTGAACATCGCCGGCTGCCCGCCGATCGCCGACGTCGTCACGGCGACGCTCGTCCACTACCTCACCTTCGGCCGCCTGCCGGCGCTGGACGCGCAGGGGCGCCCGCTGTTCGCCTACGGCGCGCGCATCCACGACCAGTGCCCGCGGCGCGCGAACTTCGACGCCGGCCAGTTCGTCGAGGCGTTCGACGACGCGGCCGCCCGCAAGGGGTGGTGCCTGTACAAGGTCGGCTGCAAGGGCCCGGCGACGTTCTCGCCCTGCCCGATCCTCCAGTGGAACGACGCCACGAGCTGGCCGATCGGCGCGGGCCACCCCTGCATCGGCTGCACGGAGCCGCACTTCTGGGACACCATGGCGCCGTTCTATGGCCGGCTCCCGGAGGTCGCCGGCTTCGGCATCGAGGCGAAGATCGACACGATCGGCGGCGCGCTCGCGGCCGGCACGATCGCCGGCGTCGCGGCACACGCCGTGATGACCGGCGTGCACCAGGTGCGCGCGAAGCGGCAGCTCCCCGTGGTTCCCGCTCCCGCGACGCGGCAGCCCGAGACGAAGGAGGCCGACCGTGGCCAGGACTAAGGTCGTCGTCGATCCGATCACCCGGATCGAGGGGCATCTGCGCATCGAGGTGCAGGCGGAGGGTGGCCGCATCGTCGACGCCTGGGCGTCCGCGACGCAGTTCCGGGGGATCGAGACCATCATGCGCGGGCGCGACCCGCGCGACGCCTGGGCGTACGTCCAGCGCATCTGCGGCGTCTGCACCGTCGTCCACGCGCTCGCCTCGTTGCGCGCCGTCGAGGATGCGCTCGACATCCGCGTGCCGAGGAACGCGAACACGATCCGCAACCTCGTGCACGGCATGCAGTTCGTGCAGGACCACGTGATCCACTTCTACCACCTGCACGCGCTCGACTGGGTCGACGTGACGAGCGCGCTGAAGGCGGACCCCGCGGCGACGGCCGCGCTGGCGAAGTCGATCTCGCCCTGGCCGAACAACTCCGCGACGTGGTTCGCGGAGGTGCAGGACCGCGTGCGCAAGTTCGTGCAGTCCGGGCAGCTCGGGATCTTCACGAACGGCTACTGGGGCCACCCGGCGTACCGGCTGCCGCCGGAGGCGAACCTGATGGCCGTCGCCCACTACCTCGAGGCGCTCGACTGGCAGCGCGACGTGATCCGGCTGCACACGATCTTCGGCGGCAAGAACCCGCACCCGAACTTCCTGGTCGGCGGGATGGCCTCGGCGATCAACCTCGACGACACGGCCACGATCAACTCCGCGAAGCTCGCGGAGATCCACGGCATGATCCAGCGCGCGCGGCGCTTCGTCGACGAGGTGTACTGGCCGGACCTGCTCGCGATCGCGTCGTTCTACAAGGACTGGGCGGCGATCGGCGGCGGGACGGCGAACTACCTGGCGGTCGGCGAGTTCCCGGAGGATCCGCGCGACCCCGGGACCTGTCTCCTCCCGCGCGGCATCATCCTGAACAACGACCTGAACACGGTGCATCCCTACGACCACGAGAAGGTGAAGGAGTACGTCACCAGCTCGTGGTACGAGTACGCCGGCGGCGACGACGTCGGGCTGCATCCGTGGGAGGGTGAGACGCGCGCGAAGTACACCGGCCCGCCCGCGCCCTGGACGTACCTCCAGGGCGAGAAGAAGTACTCATGGATGAAGGCGCCGCGCTACGACGGCAAGGCGATGCAGGTCGGGCCGTTGGCGCGGATGCTCGTCGCCTACGCGTCGAACCAGGAGGCGGCGCAGGCGCTGGTGGGCGAGGCGCTGGGGCGGCTGAAGGCGCCGCCGACGGCGCTCTTCTCGACGCTCGGCCGCACCGCCGCGCGCGGCATCGAGACGGTCATCGTCGCGCGGCAGCTCGGCGTCTGGTACGACCAGCTCGTCGGCCGGATCAAGGCGGGCGACGTCGCCACGTTCAACGGCGAGCGGTGGGATCCGGCGACGTGGCCGAAGAAGGCGCGCGGCTACGGCTGGGTCGACGCGCCGCGCGGCAGCCTCGGGCACTGGGTCGAGATCGAGGACGGCAAGATCTCGCGCTACCAGTGCGTCGTCCCCACCACCTGGAACTGCTCGCCGCGCGACGCCGAGGGGCAGATGGGCCCGTACGAGGCGGCGCTCGTCGACAACCACCCGCTCGCGGATCCGGCGCGTCCCCTGGAGATCCTCCGGACGATCCACTCCTTCGACCCGTGCATCGCCTGCGGCGTGCACGTCCTCGATGCGCAGGGGCGGCCGGTGGTCGAGGTGAAGGTGCAATGAGCACGACCACGGGGGTCGGACCGGAGGCCGCGGCCCGCGCGCGCGGGCCCGCGCCCGCCGACGCCTGGCTGGCGACGTACCGGCCGGTCTACGTCTACCAGTGGCCGGTCCGCTTCGGCCATTGGGTGGCGATGTTCTCGATCCTCATCCTGATCGTCACCGGCCTCTACATCGCGCAGCCGTACGCCGGCACCGGGGACGTGGGCGGCGAGCACCTGCTCACGACCTGGATGCGCTTCGCCCACTACCTGGCCGCGACGCTCCTCGTCATGACGGCGCTGCTGCGCGCCTACTGGCTCTTTGCCGGCAACAAGTGGGAGCGGCTCCCGGCGCTCTTCCCCGTGCGCCGGCGCGACCTGAGGAACCTGCTGAGGGTGGCGAAGGCGTACGTCACCATGAAGCCGGAGACGGCGCCGAAGTACATCGGTCACCACCCGCTCCAGCAGCTCAGCTACACCGGCATCTACGCCGTCGCCGCCGTCGAGGTGGCCACGGGCTTCGCGCTCTACGGCCTGGTCAACCCGGGCGGCTTCTTCGACACGGCGTTCGGCTGGATGGGCCGGCTCGTGGGCTGGCCGTGGCTGCGCCTCGTCCACCACGGCCTGCTCTGGGTGTTCGGGATCTTCATCCCGCTCCACGTCTACCTGGCGGTGCGGGCCGCGATCATCGACCGGCAGGGCGCGATCTCGTCCATCCTGAGCGGCGAGAAGTTCGTCCGCATCGGCGAGAGGTACGAGGATGAGTGACCGGGCGCGTGCGTCCGCGGTCGTGATCGGGGTCGGCAACCCGCTCCAGGGCGACGACGGGCTCGGCATCGCCGCGGCGGCGGCGCTGCGCGAGTGGTGGACGTTCGAGCCGTCGCTCGACGTGCTCGACGGCGGGACCTGGGGGATCGGCCTCCTCCCCGCCATCGAGGGCGCCGAGCGGCTGCTCCTGATCGACGCGATCGACGTCGGCGCGCCGCCCGGCACGCCCGTCACGCTGGAGAAGGCCGAGCTGCCGCGGCTCCTCTCGCTGAACGTGTCGCCGCACCAGCTCGGCCTGCGCGAGACGCTGGCGCTGGCCGAGCTGCGCGGCCGGTTCCCGGAGGAGGCCGTCGCGCTCGGCATCCAGCCGGGGCGGCTGGACTGGGGCGAGGACCTGAGCCCGGCCGTGCGCGCCGGCTTCACCGAGCTGCTCGAGCGCGTCGTCGCCCGGCTGGAGGCGTGGGGGTACCGCGCCGAGCGAAACAGCGGAGCACGCCCGTGCACGAGCTGAGCGTGGCGCTCGAGATCTGCCGCATCGTCGAGGCGCACGTCCCCGCCGACCGGCTCGGCGACGTCGTCGAGGTCGCCGTCGAGGTCGGCGCGGACGCCGGCATCGAGCCCGCGAGCCTCGAGTTCTGCCTCGAGGCGCTGCTGTCGCTGCCGCCGTTCGGGCGGGCCCGCTCCGTGCTCACCCGCCTCCCCGGCGACGTGCTCCGCGTCGCGCACCTGGAGCTGGAGGAGCCCGACGTCGCTTCCCGCACGGAGGTGCGCCGTGCCGGTTAGGACCATCGACGTGCGCGAGCGCGTCATGGAGATGAACGACCGCCTGGCCGCCGAGGTGCGCCGGCGCCTGCGCGCGCACGGCGTGCCCGCGCTCAACCTCATGTCGTCGCCCGGCTCCGGGAAGACGCTGCTCCTCGAGCGCACGCTCGCCGCGCTCGCCGGCGACGTCCGCATCGCCGTCGTCGTCGGCGACCTCCAGACCGACAACGACGCCGCCCGCCTCGCGCGCCACACCGACGACCTCGTGCAGGCCGTGGTCACCGGCGGCGCCTGCCACCTGGACGCGCGCCAGATCCTCGCCGCGCTCGACGCGATCGACCTGGCGCGCACCGACCTGCTCGTGATCGAGAACGTCGGCAACCTGGTCTGCCCGGCCTCCTGGGACCTGGGCGAGGATGCGCGCGTGGTGCTGTTCGCCACGACGGAGGGGGAGGACAAGCCGTCGAAGTACCCGAAGATGTTCCGGCTCGCGCACTACGTCGTGATGAGCAAGATCGACCTGCTGCCGTACCTGCCGTTCGACGTCGAGCGCGCGGTCGCGCTGGCACGCGGGGTGAACCCCGCGCTCGAGTTCTTCCGCACGTCCGCGCTGACGGGGGAGGGGATGGACGCGTGGCTCGACTTCGTCCGCGGCTTCGCGCGCCGTGCGGCCGCACCGGCGGGCGCCCGGGAGCGCGTGGCCGCCGGCCCGTCCCC
This sequence comes from Gemmatimonadota bacterium, assembly GCA_019689775.1. Taxonomy (GTDB): domain Bacteria; phylum Gemmatimonadota; class Gemmatimonadetes; order Longimicrobiales; family RSA9; genus JADGGV01. The sequence continues at coordinate 10,078 of JADGGV010000042.1, read as the reverse complement.
GGCGCCGGAGGTGGGGATCTCCGCCCGGAGCGCGACGCCATGAGCGCCACGGAGCGGGTCGCGCGCCAGGTGCACGTCCAGGGCGTGGTCCAGGGCGTGGGCTTCCGGCCGTTCGTGCACCGGCTGGCCATGCGCTACGGGCTCGCCGGCGCGGTGCGCAACGAGTCCGGCGAGGTGCGGATCGAGATCGAGGGCGAGCCCGCGGCGGTCGAGGCGTTCGTGCGCGAGCTGCGCACGGAGGCGCCGCCGCTCGCGCGCATCGACGCGCTGGACGTGGCGCCGGCGGAGCCGAGCGGGCGGGCGGTCTTCGAGATCGCGCCGAGCGTCGGGCGGCTCGACCGCCGGCTCCCGGTCTCGCCCGACGTCGCCATCTGCGACGCGTGCGCCGCCGAGCTGCTCGACCCCGGCAACCGTCGCTTCCGCTACCCGTTCATCACGTGCACGGACTGCGGGCCGCGCTACACGGTCATCGAGGCCATGCCGTACGACCGCGAGCGCACGAGCATGCGCGCGTTCGCGCAGTGCCCGGCGTGCCTGGCGGAGTACCACGACCCCGCCGACCGGCGCTACCACTCGGAGACGAACTCGTGCCCGGCGTGCGGGCCGCGCGTCTGGCTGGTCGCGCCGGACCGCCGCACGCTCGCCGAAGGCGACGAGGCGATCCGCGCCGCCGGCCGCCTCATCAAGGCCGGGCTGATCGTGGCGCTGCGCGGGCTGGGCGGCTTCCACCTGGCGGTGGACGCGGGGAGCGCCAGCGCGACGGCGCGGTTGCGTCGCCACAAGCACCGGGAGGCGAAGCCGCTCGCGGTGATGGTCCGGACGCTCGAGGAGGCGCGCGCGCTCGCGCACGTGGACGAGCCGGCGGCGCGGCTGCTCGCCTCGCGCGAGCGCCCCGTCGTCGTGTTGCCGCGGCGCCCGCTCGCGCCGCTCGCGCCCGAGGTCGCGCCCGGGCTGGCCGAGATCGGCATCATGCTCGCCTACACGCCGCTGCACCTGCTGCTGCTCGAGGAGGTCGGCCGCCCGCTCGTCATGACCAGCGGCAACGCCAGCGAGGAGCCGATCGCGATCGGCAACGACGAGGCGATCGAGCGGCTGGGCGCGATCGCCGATGCGCTCCTGCTGCACGACCGCGAGATCGTCTCCCGCTACGACGACTCCGTGATCCGCGCCGGCGCGGGCGGCCCCGTCTTCCTGCGCCGCGCGCGCGGCTACGCGCCGCTGCCGCTGGACCTGCCGGTGCCGACGCCGCGCGCGCTCGTGGCCGTCGGGCCGCACCTGAAGAACACGTTCGCGCTCGCCGTCGGCGCGAGCGCGTTCATAAGCCAGCACATCGGCGACCTGGAGAACCTCGAGACGCTGGACCACTTCCGCGCCACGCTCGACCGCTACCGCTCGCTCTTCAACGTGGAACCCGAGGTGGCCGTGCGGGACCTGCACCCCGGCTACCTGTCCACGCGCATCGCCGAGGAGCTGGGGCTCGAGCGCACGATCGCCGTGCAGCACCATCACGCGCACCTCGCCGCGGTCATGGCGGAGCACGGCCGCACCGAGCCGGTGGTCGGGCTCGCGTTCGACGGCACCGGCCACGGCGACGACGGCCACACCTGGGGCGCCGAGGTGCTGGTCGCGGACCTCGTGGGCTACCGTCGCTTCGCGCACCTCCGCTACGCGCCGCTCCCGGGCGGCGACCTGGCGGCGCGCCGGCCCTGGCGCGCCGCGCTCGGCTACCACGCGCTCGACCCGGCGCGCACGCCGGCGCTCGGCCGCGCGCTGGGCCGCGTCCCCGAACGCGAGCGCGAGCTGGCGCTCCAGCAGATCCGTCACGCGTTGAACGCGCCGCTCGCCTCCTCGATGGGCCGCCTCTTCGATGCCGCCGCCGCCGTCCTCGGCGTGCGGCTGGAGTCGCAGTACGAGGGGCAGGCCGCGATGGAGCTGGAGGCGCTGGCCGGCGGGCTGCCGGCGCGGCCGCTGCCGATCGACCTGGGCGAGGACGCCGGCGGGCTCGTCATCGATCCGCTGCCGCTCCTCGAGGCGCTCGCCGATCGCGCCGAGCGCGGCGTCGACCGCGCGCTCCTCGCCGCGCGCTTCCATGAAACGATCGCTGCGGCCGGCGCGACCGTCGCGCAGCTCGCGTGCGCGGACGCGCGCACCGGCGTCGTCGCCCTCGGCGGCGGCGTGTTCCAGAACCTGCGCCTCCTCGCGTCGCTGCGCTGGCGGCTCGAGGCGGCCGGGCTGCGCGTCCTCCTCCCGCGCCGGCTCTCCCCGAACGACGGCGCGATCAGCTACGGCCAGGCGGCCGTCGCCGCCGCGCTCCTGATCCGCGACCGAGGGTAGCGCCATGTGTCTCGGTATCCCCGGCCGCATCGTCTCGATGCGGCGCGACGAGGGCGGCCTCTACAACGGCGTCGTCGACTTCGGCGGCGTGCGCCGCGACGTCTGCCTCGCCTACGTCGCCGGCGAGGTGAGCGTCGGCGACTACGTCATCGTCCACGTCGGCTTCGCGATCTCGAAGGTCGACGAGGCCGAGGCGCTGCGCACGTTCGAGGTGCTGCGCGAGATGAGCCAGCTCGACGAGCTGGAGTGGATGGCGCAGCTCGCCGACGGCGCCGACGCCGTGCGCGCGCGGGAGGTGGCGCCATGAAATACCTGAGCGAGTACCGCGACCCCGCGCTGGCGCAGGCGCTGGTCCGCCGCATCCGCCGCACCGCGACCCGCACCTGGTGCCTCATGGAGGTCTGCGGCGGCCAGACGCACACCATCGTCAAGCAGGGGCTGAACGAGGTGCTGGACGGCGCCGTCGAGATGATCCACGGCCCGGGGTGCCCCGTGTGCGTCACGCCGCTCGAGCAGATCGACCGCGCGCTCGCGCTCGCGGCCGATCCACGCGTCATCTTCACGTCCTTCGGCGACATGCTCCGCGTCCCCGGCAGCGAGTGCGATCTGTTCGCGATCCGCGCGCGCGGCGGGCAGGTCCGCATCGTCTACTCGCCGCTCGACGCGCTCGAGCTGGCGCGCCAGAACCCGGACAAGGAGGTCGTCTTCTTCGCCGTCGGCTTCGAGACGACGGCGCCCGCGAACGCCATGGCCGTCTGGCGCGCCCGCGAGCTGGGCGTCCGCAACTTCAGCGTCCTCGTCTCCCACGTCACCGTGCCGCCGGCGATCACCGCGATCATGGAGGACCCCGACAACCGCGTGCAGGGCTTCCTCGCCGCCGGTCACGTCTGCACCGTCATGGGGTGGGAGGAGTACATCCCGCTCGCCGAGCGGTATCGCGTCCCGATCGTCGTCACCGGCTTCGAGCCGCTCGACATCCTCGAGGGGATCTGGATGGCCGTGCGCCAGCTCGAGGAGGGACGCCACGAGGTCGAGAACCAGTACGTCCGCTCCGTGAAGCGGGAAGGGAACCGCGCCGCGCAGGCGCTCGTCGAGCGCGTCTTCCGCGTCGTCGACCGCACGTGGCGCGGCGTGGGCACGATCCCCGCCTCCGGCCTCGGCCTGCGCGACGAGTTCGCCGCCTTCGACGCCGAGAAGAAGTTCGACCTCCTCCACATCACCGCCACCGAGCCCGCCGAGTGCCGCGCGGGCGACGTGCTCAAGGGCCGCCTCAAGCCGTTCGAGTGCCCCGCCTTCGGCGCCCGCTGCACGCCGTCCACCCCGCTCGGCGCGCCCATGGTCTCCTCCGAGGGCGCCTGCGCGGCGTACTACAACTTCGGCCGCTTCCACGAGGCGGCTACGCAGGAGGCGACGCCGTGAGCGCCCGTGCCTCGCTCGCCAACGGGCTCGCCTGCCCGGCGCCGCTCGCGCGCCACGACCGCGTCCAGCTCGGCCACGGCTCCGGCGGGAGGATGAGCGCCGCGCTCCTGCGTGACCACTTCCTCCCCCGCTTCCGCGACGCCGCGCTCGCCCGCCTCGGCGACGCCGCCGTCGTCGCCGGCGCCGCCGAGCTGGCCATCTCCACCGACACGTTCGTCGTCCACCCGCTCGAGTTTCCCGGCGGCAACATCGGCTCCCTCGCCGTGCACGGCACCACGAACGACCTCGCGATGATGGGCGCCGAGCCGCGCTACCTCTCCTGCGGCTTCGTCCTCGAGGAGGGCCTCGAGCTCGACCTCCTCGACCGCATCCTCGACGCGATGGCCGACGCCGCCGCCGCGCTCGACGTCGCCATCGTCACCGGCGACACCAAGGTCGTCGAGCGCGGCAAGGCCGATGGCGTCTTCATCAACACGACCGGCGTCGGCACGCTGCACGCCGACTTCCGCCCCGCCCCCGACCGCGCCCGCCCGGGCGATGCCGTCCTCGTCAGCGGCCCGATCGGCCGCCACGGCATCGCCGTCATGGCCCGGCGCGAGGGCCTCGCCTTCGACGCCGAGATCGAGAGCGACTCCGCCGCCCTCTGGCCGCTCGTCCGCCGCCTCCGCGACGCGCTCCCCGCCGACGCCGTCCACGTCCTCCGCGACCCGACGCGCGGCGGCGTCGCCAGCGCGCTGAACGAGATCGCCGAGGCCTCCGGCGTCGGCATCACGCTCGCCGACCAGGAGCTGCCCATCCCCGAGCCCGTCGCCGCCGCCTGCGCGATGCTCGGCCTCGACCCGCTCTACGTCGCGAACGAGGGCGTCCTCCTCGCCTTCGTCGCCGCCGAGCACGCCGACGAGGCGCTCGAGACGATGCGCGCTCACCCGCTCGGCGCTCACGCGCGCCGGATCGGCACGGTCGGCGACGAGCATCCAGGAATGGTCGTGCTCCGGACGGGGATGGGGGGATCTCGGGTTGTGGATATGCTGCCGGGGGAGCAGTTGCCGCGGATCTGTTGATGCGGCGCTGCTCCCACGACAGCGCGCCGGTCGGCCGGGGGCCGGGGAGCGGGAGCCGAAGCCCACCGTTTCGGCCCCGCCCCCGCGCCGCCTCGCCGCGGGCGGTCGAGCGGAAGCCCTGGCCCGGCGCCGTCATCTGTTTTACCTTGCTGAACTAGGGTGTTCTCTAACGCGATGTTGCGGGGCGCGCGCCCCGCCGGCCGGGCCTGCCCGGCCGGCGCGGATCGGCCGGTCCCGACGCTCGAGCGACGAGCGCGGGGACGGCGCGGCCGGCGCCCGGCCGCGGCGCGCCTGACTTGGAGTCCGAGGTAGGATGTCCAACGAGCTGGAGACGCGGACCGCACTGCCCGACTGGCTCACGGCGCCGGCGCTCCAGCCGGGCCGTCCGGGGATCGAGGCGTTCGCCGATGCGCGCATCCTCGTGGTCGACGACCAGCCGGCGAACATCACGCTCCTGGAGCAGATCCTCACCCAGGTCGGTCTCCGGAACCTCTGCACGACGACCGACTCCACCGCCGCGGCCGACCTCTTCTCCCAGTTCCAGCCCGACCTCGTCGTCCTCGACCTGCACATGCCGGTCATGGACGGCTTCGCCGTGATGGCGGAGATCCAGCGCCGCCTGGCGCCGGGGACGTACCTGCCGATCCTGGTCATCACCTCCGACAGCCGCGCGGCGACGAGCCGCCAGGCGCTGGCGCTCGGGGCGACGGACTTCGTGACCCGCCCGCTGCGCGTGGCCGAGGTCCTGCTGCGCATCCGCAACCTGCTGGAGACGCGCTCCCTGCACGAGCGACTCCGGGAGCGGAACGCCGGGCTGGAGGCGGAGGTGCGGCGGCGCACGAAGCGGTTGGCGGAGGCGCAGACGGAGGCGCTGGAGCTGCTGGCCCTGGCCGCCGAGTACCGCGACGACCAGACCGGGCGCCACACCCGCCGGGTCGGCGCGCTGGCCGCGCTGATCGCGCGCGAGATGGGGCTGTCGGAGCAGGAGGCCGAGCAGATCCGCGACGCGGCGCTGCTGCACGACGTCGGGAAGGTCGGCGTCCCGGACCGCATCCTCCTCAAGGAGGGCAGCATCTCGGACGCCGAGCGCGAGATCATGCAGCGCCACACGCTGATCGGGATGCGGATCCTCTCGCGCAGCGCGTTTCCGGTCATGCGGCTGGCGGCGGAGATCGCCGCGTCGCACCACGAGTGGTGGGACGGCAGCGGCTACCCGCGCGGGCTGCGCGGGGAGGAGATCCCGCTCGCCGGCCGCATCGTCGCGCTCGCCGACGTCTACGACTCGCTGACGCACGCCCGGCCGTACAAGCGCGCCTGGACGCAGGAGGAGGCGCTCGCCGAGATCGCCAGCGGCCGCGGCACGCACTTCGACCCGCGCGCCGTCGAGGCGATCTTCGCGCTGCACGCGCGCGGCGCGCTCCCGCCCGCCGAGCCGTTCGAGGAGAGCGGCGACCCGCCCTACGCCGGCACCCCGCCGCTGGGCTGGCGCCGGCGCGCCGCGCGCCTGGCCGCGCGCCTGTTCGGCCGCCGCGCCTGACCGCTCGCCGCTCTAGAAGCGCCGCGCGGCGCGCGGGCCGGTCCGCGGCCGCACCGGCCTCACCGCCGCCGCCGGCGGCACGTCCTGCACCGCCGTGTCGCTCTCCTCGAACGTGTACAGGAAGTCCGTGAACCCGCGGTCGTAGTCCGACAGGCCGTTCTGCCCCGTCAGCCGCATCCGCTCCTCGTAGAGCACCCTCATCACCGCGGCGACCTTCTCCATCAGCGGATCCAGGTCCGGCCGCAGCGCCATGAACTGCGTCGCCACCTCGGCGCGCAGCCCCGACGCCTCCACGCGACGCCGGAAGTCGGCCGCATCGTCGCCGGCGAGCACCCGCAGGTCGCGGTGCAACCGCTCCGCCAGCGCCGACTGCACCAGCACCGGCTCGCCCGAGGACGCCAGCGCCAGGTACGCCAGCGCCTGCGCCTCCAGCTCCTTCCAGTACCCCTTCCGGTGCGTGAACTCGTGCGCGATCACGTGCGGCTCGAAGATCCCCGTGTCCTTGAAGATGGCGACGTCGCCCGTCAGCATGTCGCACGTGCCGAGCGCGAACGGGAAGAGTACCTGCACCAGCGCGAAGCTGCGGACCTGCGTGCTCGTCTCGACCCGCTGCCCCGTGATCGACGCGATGTACGCCGTCAGGTGACGGTCCACCTCCACGGCCAGCTCCGCGCGCGGGATCCGCCGCGGCGTGTACTCGTCGTTCAGCCGCTCGACCAGCGTGCGCACCTCCGCCTCCCGCACCTCCGGCATCATCGGCGTCAGCGTCCGGAGGTCCGCGCCAAACTCGCGCCGGAAATCGATCCGGCGCACACCCTGGCGCTCCGCCCAGTCGCGCAGCGCGCTCCCGGCGTACAGCCCGAAGGCCGCAAGCTGGATCAGGCGACCCGGCAGCGTCGCCCCCAGCAGCAGCCGCGACACCATCGGCGCCGCCAGCATCACGTCCGTCAGCGAGACCGGCGCATTCGTCGCGTCGTTCGGGATGCGGATCGTCTCCATGCGAGGCTCCGGAGAAAAGGACGTTTCCCTCGTCTACCCCGCCGCGCCGCCCGGGCTCCGCGCCCACCGCGCACCCGCGGCCCGGTCCCTGCATCATCGCCCGCGCATACGTCGCGTCGCGCGCCGACCGGGCGATGGGCGCGACGCCGCCCTCGGCGGTCTAAGACCCGGACGGATGCGCAGATAGAGGGGAACCCCAGGCGACCGGCGGGAGCGCCGCCCGCGGTCCGGGTCGCGCGCGGGCCGTGCGCTCCGCACCCCGCGGGCCGCACACCGCCAAGGTCCGACGGAGCACGTCGACGGTCCGATGAAAGAGCGACACACAGTCCGGACGACGCACCAGGAGCAGAAGACCCGCGACGCGGGCGGCGAGGGCGCGCACACGCCGACGGCGATCGTGCCCGAACCGCACGCGATCCTCGCCGGCGACGCCGACCGACTCAACCGCCTCCTGGTCAGCAGCGTCCAGGACTACGCGATCTTCGCGCTCGATGCCACCGGCCACGTCGCGAGCTGGACGCCCGGCGCCCAGCGGATCAACGGCTACACCGCGGCGGAGATCATCGGGAAGCACTTCTCGACGTTCTATCCGCCGGAGGACCTGGAGTGGGGGAAGCCGGCGTGGGAGCTCGAGGTCGCCGCCGCCGAGGGGCGCTTCGAGGACGAGGGCTGGCGCGTACGCAAGGACGGCAGCCGCTACTGGGCGAACGTCATCATCACGCCGCTACGCGACGAGGCCGGCACGCTGATCGGCTTCGCCAAGATCACGCGCGACCTGACCGAGCGGCGCGAGGCCGAGCTCCGCGCCATCGCCGACGCCCGACGCGTGGCGGAGGTCGAGGCCGCCAGCAAGGCCAAGAGCGAGTTCCTCGCCGCCATGAGCCACGAGCTGCGCACCCCGCTCAACGCCATCGGCGGCTACGTCGATCTCCTCGCGCTCGGCATCCGCGGGCCCGTCACCCCCCAGCAGATCGAGGACCTCGAGCGCATCCGCCGCAGCCAGCAGCACCTCCTCGGCATCATCAACGACCTGCTGAACTTCAGCCGCATCGAGGCCGGCCGCATCAGCTACGACATCGGCCCCGTCGCCATCGCCCAGGTCATCGAGACCGTGCAGGCCATGATCGAGCCCCAGGCGCTCGCACGCGGCCTCGACCTCGTGGTGCGCGACGACGCCCCCGGCGCCATCGCGCTCGCCGACAAGGGCAAGGTCGAGCAGATCCTGCTCAACCTCCTCAGCAACGCCGTGAAGTTCACCGCTACCGGCGGGACCATCACGCTCGCCGCCTCCACGAGCGACGGCCTCGTCGCCCTCGCCGTGCAGGACACCGGCCTCGGCATCTCCCCGGAGCAGCTCGAGGCCATCTTCGAGCCGTTCGTGCAGGTCGGCCGCTCCCTCTCCAGCCCCCACGAGGGCACCGGCCTCGGCCTCGCCATCAGCCGCGACCTCGCCCGCGCCATGGGCGGCGACCTCCGCGTCGAGAGCGTGCTCGGCGTCGGCTCCACCTTCACGCTCGCCCTCCCGACGCCGCCCCGGCCCGCCTGACCCCGGTCGGCCCTCGAGCCGGCGGCGCGGGGCGCAGCCCGTTGCGCGGGCCCGCGGCGCGCCCGGCCTGCCGCAGGGGCCGTTTCCGGCGCTCGGGCCGCCCCCCGCCGCACTCCCGACGCGCGCGTGCCCGCCTCACAGCAGCAGCACCTCGACGCGGTGCGCGTGCACCATGTCCTCGCACGGCGACCAGGCGAACAGCGTGAACCGCCCGTCCTGCGACGCCACGAGCGCAAGTGCATCCCGCTGGTCGTGGATGAACTGCGCCGCCGACAGGTGCCGCGTCCCGCCGATCGTCGCCGGCGCAACGACGGTGGCGACGTCGCCCACCACCGGCGCCGTCGCAACGACGCGCGCCACCGGCGCACTCCCGCGCCGCCGGGCGATCTTCGCGCCGAACGCCAGCACCCGGTAGCTGTCCGTCACGACCGTCGCTCCGTCGACCGCCGTCAGCCCCGCGATCGCGTCGACCGCGCGCAGCACCGCCTCCTGCCGCTCGAGGCGACGGCGCTCTGCCGGGCCGCGGCGCAGCAGATCCGCCAGCTCGGAGAACGGCGGCATCACCGGGTACGGGATCGGCCGCAGGATCGACTCCCGCCACGCTTCGCTGCCATCCGGCACCACGAGCAGCGTACCTCCGCGCCCGTGCGCCCGCATCGAGACCGCGAGCTGGACCAGCACGTTCGTCGACGCCACCCAAGATGCGGGCGAGTCGAAGCCGAGCAGCGACGTCAGCAGTTGGGGGCAGTCCGGTAGGCTCGCGGCCCGTTCGTCGACGAGCTTCACCTCGTCGCCTTCCAGCACCGCCACGTTCCCGAACTTCGCGTACTCCTCGGCTCGCCGGTACTTCACCACGACGAGCCCCGGCTGGATCACCTCCAGCACGAACGTGAAGCACGGGATCGTCCGCGTCGTCCCCCACACCTGGAGGTCCCCCGCGTCGCGCCACACCCCGAGATGGATCCCCGGCCGCTCCACCGCCGGCGCCAGCCGGCCCAACACCGCCGGCGTCAGCGTCAGCCGGTGCTCGAACAGCAACGGCCGCGTCGTCTGCTCCGGCGGCAGGAACACCAGCGAGATCTTCGGCGAATACCCCTCCTCCCGCCGCAGGCTCGCCCAGAACGCGACGTCGATCATCCGCTCGACGTCCCCCGCCGTCGGCACCGGCGCCGGCCCCAACCC